>CALHBL010000180.1 GCA_937930825.1 uncultured Bacteriovoracaceae bacterium | reverse complement strand
ACTGGAGAAAATATTTTCGAAAGGGCAAAGTCGCTCAGCTTACGGGCAAACGAGCATATGAGTAAAGTTTTAAAACTTCACTTTAAAGTAGAGAGCCTTCTTGAAGTGGAATTTGAAAAGTACTACCGCCAGATATTCTTTCCTATTCTGCGAGGTGGGGAAGGCGCTGCTAAGAAGAAGTATGCTGGAGTTGAAGTCAAGTCTGGAGGAGAAGAAAATTTAACTTTTTCTGGTATGGAGTTCGTTCGTTCAGATTGGACGAGCTTGGCCAAGAAATTTCAATTTAAAATTTTTGAGCAGTTCTTTAACGGAGAGTCAATTGAAGAGACTATTAGATCTCTAGTTGAAGAGCTTAAAAATGGTCATCACGATAAAGATCTAATCTATAAGAAGCGTTTAAGTAAGAAACTATCGGAGTACACTAAGAGTCTGCCCCCTCATGTAAAAGCTGCAAAAGCACTAGAAGAAGCAGGGCATACTGTAGACAGAGAAATTTACTATGTTTATACCAGAAGAGGCCCAGTCCCAGCTATCTTAGATCCTAATGATTTTGATTATCAACACTATATAGATAAGCAAATCAGACCTATTGCTGAGGTTATACTAACTCCTCTAGAGCTCTCTTTTGATAATATTGTTATTGGCGATCAGTTGTCTCTGTTTTAGCCATCTTGCTTAGAGGCAATATCAATTTCCCTTTGGTCGTATTATTCGGTAGCCTATTTGAATGCTAATCAAAGAACTCATCTTAAGATACTTTAAGGCCTTGAAGCTATTCAGAACAAAGCGGGGCGCTTTACTTGCCTCGGGAGCTTCTTTCTTCTTTGTATTAAGTATTACGCCCTTTCTCTTATTGACTATTAGGTTGCTTGGTTTCTTCATGGCCGATGGCGACCTGATGAAGAAAGAGATTGTTGAGCTGAGTGATAGCCTCTTGCCTGTTCTTGCTCCAGATCTGCTAACTGCTGCCAAGAGTGTAATTGAAGGGCCATTATTTGCAGGAACGAAGTTTACTATTATTAACTCTGGCGTCTTACTTATTTCAGCTCTTTCCTTCTTTAATTCTATTTGGTCAGCGCTCTTTATTATCAGTGAGGATACGAGTCACCTCTCATGGAAGAAGCATATTAAGGGGCTCACTATTATTGGCATGACGATTATCATTCTTCTGATTAGCTTCTCTCTTCATCCGCTGATGACATTTCTAACTAATCTTGCAAAGAATAACTTCCTTGTTAATGCTATTTATATGGGCTTTGACTCACTCGTGCCAACTATAGACTTTCTTAGGAGTTTAAAATGGAAGAGTAATGCTTTCTTTTCAAGCTCTACATTTTACTTCTTTGTCTTCCTCTTCTACTTTACGATTCTTTATCGTTGGTTCTTTAGTCAAAAAATTAGATTTACTGATGCGTTATTGGCCAGCGGTACCTTTGTGAGTTTAGTTCTCTTAGTTAAGAATCTCTTTTGGATTTACTTCTTCTCAATTCGCGAAGGACTTATCTCAAGTTATGGTGATTACTATACTATAATAGTTATTTTGATCTGGATTTACATTGTAATGGTCTTATTTTTATTTGGTGCTTGTTTAAGTGTGGTTTTAAAGGAAGACCCACTACTTCTTAAAGGTAATGACTTGAATTGCGCGGACGAGGAAGTATAATAGGATTATGATCAGAGCCCTTATTCAACTCTATATTTTTGTTCTCATAATCGATGTCTTCTTGAGTTTTCTACCACAAGTAAAGAATGAGTCTTGGGCAAAGGGCATTAGAAAGGCCGCTAATTTAACATGTGGTCCTATACGAAAAATATTGCCATCAGATCTTCCCTTCGATTTTTCTCCACTTGTGGTGATCATGGGTTTTCAGCTACTTAGATTTCTTTGGTAAAAGATTGAAAAGAGCTACTTATTCAGGCTAAAATTAATGTGCACCATTCACGGATGAAAAGGGGTGAAACATGTCAGGAACGAACATGGATTTAGAAACGATCACAATTGAGACAATCGAGCTCACGAAGAATCTAAACTTTCAATTTAAAAAATTTGATGATGAGTTTGGTGATATTCACTCGAGGTTAACATCAGACTCGGTTGAATCTACAACTATTAGAGATCTCTCATCTGCTAGGAATCAGGAATACTTTGGGGCGGGAGTAGTTTTTCTTTTAGAGAAGGGAGTTTCTACTTTCTGTATTAGGGGGATTGCAAGCGATGACCTATCTTGGGAGCATGGTCTACTCATGGCCCAAAAGAGTGACTTTCTCAAGTACTTTAGATTGACCAAAGAAGATCAAAGTGAAATCGAGGAGATTCGATTTTTTCCTACACCCACTGTTGAAATTGCAGAGGGTATAATTAAGACAATGATGAATAGGCGTTTTCCTATTAAAGAAGTCAGTCTTTGCAATCTCAGCGATCCTGGATTTTCATGGTGGATGGACTTGAGTGAGTCTGAGATAAATATCTTCTTTCAAAGTCCAACAATTGATCGCGATAAAATGTTCATTCAACTCGGTCCGCTTGGTGATTCAACAAAAGCGATAGAGATGCTTCAGAAGGCTTCTTCTACCTTAAAGCATTTCTTTCCGATAAAAGAATATTCTGTTACTTCAAGATCGATTTCAATTAGCTGTTGTGAAAATGGATTAGAAGGCTTCTTAGAATTTTCAAGGTTATTTGAAGAAGGAGAATTCTTCTGGGAAGAGGTGTTAAAATTAGGAAAGGGTCAGCACTTTGAAGTTCTTGACTACCTTTATCACCTATCGTGCCGAAGACAATTTTGGCGCCTTATAAGTGAACTCTAAATAATCGATTGCTCTGTTTTTTTTATTTTTTACTTGAACCAATTAACTGAGAGCATTAGACTTGTAATTACAGGAAGTTAAAACCGAAACAGGATGTTTTGTGGAATTTTCATTTGATCAAGAATCTCAACCAATGCCAGATAATAAAATGGGTAATGACCGTCTCCAAAAGGCCATAGAAAGGAATAGGGCAAAGCAAGCAAGACGCTCTGCTAGAAGCCCTAAACCTGCAGCTAAGACCAAAGACTCTTGGAGTTTACCAAGAGGCAGGGACGCCGCTCCAAAGAGTGGGGGAAGGCGTTCGGTAGCAGCGACTCATGAAAATGTAGAATTTACGACACCCTTAAGAAAGTCTAAGAGACCGCCGGCCACTGTTGATTACTCATCTGAGGTCACTCCTCCAGCACCAAAGAATTCTAGTGTCTCTATTGTAAGAAGGCCTGCCCCAGCTTCGACTTCTTCGAGGGGGTCTGCTGTAAAAAGAAAGCCAGTAAGCAAGGCCCGAAAGAAGATCATGAAGGGAACAAATGAAGCTGTTGCCAAGGGCATTTGGGTATTCTGTGCTTTTCTCTTATTAAGGTTAGTCTTCTCTGATGGTGGGGTACAAGATTACTATGCTCAAAAAGAGGTTCTTGAAAATCACTTCAGTCGACTCTCGCAGATAGAAGAAGAGAATGTTCTCCTTCTTAAAGAGATTGATAAACTTGTTAAGGACCCTCAGTATCAAAAGAAAGTTGTGCGTGACCATCTTGGCTACATTGCCAGCGATGAGTACTTAGTTCTCTTTCCTAATAAGTCTTAACTTTAATGTTTCAACCACTAGCTAAGCAAAATTTACTTCGGTCTATTTTAATTTTTTGAGGATTTCACCTACTTTAATCTCAGCTGATAAGGGAGAAGTTGCTTTAAGTTCCAGCACATGGGCGGCCATGATATCGGGCGTTCTAGCAATGGCCGGAGGCTCTTGCATTCCTGGGTGAGCGGGAATATTACGCACAATATGAGTAACCTTGAGATTGAGGTCTAAGAAGAATATATCTAAATTCATATAGGTGTCAGGCATCCAAAAGCTTCTAGGCGCTACACGATCATCTGTGAAAATCATGGCCTCATGGTTAGCGAGCTGACCCTTCCGAACTCCGCTCAAACCTTGAGCTTGCTCAGCAGCACTTTTAGCAATATAAGCTTTTACTATCTTCCCTGAGGAAGTTACTAATTTCATAAGAGGATACTCTTTAAAATTCTTAATTTTTAGATTACCTTGGGTGTAGGTCTTACCCTGCACCTTGTTGCTGCCTTGGCAGCCTATGAGGACAGTGCAAAGGACTAGTAACAGTAAGAGTTTTTTAATGAGTTGTGGGCTTCTTTGCGATATAGTTGGCGCATTCATAAAAGTGTCCAGTTTGAATTAAGTTAAGTATGAGCACCAATAGAATACTCAGGAGAAAGTAGAGATGGCCAATACAGATTCACAAGTACCAACAGCAACATTAGGACACGAAGGTCTAATGAGAACTCATAATTGTGGAGAGTTAAGAGCTAGCGATATTGGCCAAAGTGTCACACTATGCGGTTGGGTGAATAAGTCTAGAGACTTAGGAGGTCTTCACTTCATAGATATTCGGGATAAGTACGGTGTCAGTCAGTTAAGTTTTAAGGAATTTTCTGGAGATCTTGGTCTATTAAAAACTTGTCATCTTGAATCGACAATTAAAGCGACCGGAGTTGTTAGAGCTCGCCCAAGTGAGGCCCAAAATAAGAATATGCTGACGGGAGAAGTTGAGCTTATGGTAGAGGAGCTGGAAGTGCTCTCGGTTTGCGCCATAGATGAGCTTCCCTTTCTTCCTCATGGAGCAGGGGAGCCCACTGAAAATTTAAAGTTAAAGTATCGCTATCTTGATTTGAGATCGAGTAAGCTTCAAGAAACATTGAAGGTTCGCTCAGAAGCGACAGTTACAGTTCGCAATATTTTACATGGTGAAGGTTTTATAGAAGTTGAAACTCCTATTCTTTATAAGTCTACTCCAGAGGGAGCAAGGGACTATGTTGTTCCTTCCCGTGTTCATCCCGGTGAGGTTTACGCTCTTCCTCAATCTCCACAAACTTTAAAGCAGCTGCTGATGATTGGCTCTACAGATAAGTACTTTCAAATCTGCCGCTGCTTTCGCGATGAAGATTTAAGAGCTGACCGTCAGCCAGAATTCTCTCAAATTGATATGGAGGTTTCCTTTACCACACCGGTTTATATTAAACGCTTGGTAGAGAAAATGGTTTCAACACTCTTTAACTTGGGGCCAGCTTTTTCCATGCCCTCAATGAAGTATAGTGAGGCCATGGAGCGCTACGGAAGTGATAAGCCCGACCTTCGTTTTGGTCTGGAGCACAAAGTAGTCACTGAGCTTTTTAAAGAATCCGACTTTGCTGTTCTGTCTAAGCCAGCTAATGACGGTGGAATGATTAAGTGCATATTTGTTCCTGTGGAAATGGCCCAATTTTCTCGTAAGGATACTGATAGCTTTACTGAAGTTGTTAAACCCCATGGAGGAAAGGGCGTAGCCTTTTTTAAAGTGAATGACGGAGCCAGAAGTGCTGGAATCTCAAAATTTATAACAGATGAGCTCTATAACTCTCTTGTTGAAAAAACGGGCTTTAAAGGAAATGGAACTTGGCTCTTCTTTGCTGATTTAAAAGAGAGTGTTGTGCACTCTTGTGCTGATGCCCTAAGAAGACACCTTGGTAAGAAGCTTGAGTTGGCCGGTGAGGGTTATGCCTTTGTTTGGATAAATGACTTTCCTCTATTGGATTATGATCATGAAGCAAAGCGTTTCGCGGCCATGCACCACCCCTTTACTATGCCTAAGGAAGAAGACCTTGAACTCTTTATGAAGGGCGGAGCTGAAAACTGGAGTAAGGTAAGAGCTGAAGCTTATGATGTTGTTTGTAATGGCTATGAGTTAGGTGGAGGCTCTATTAGAATTCATCAAAATGATATTCAAAAGAAAATGTTTGAGGCCCTTGGCATGAGTGAAGAAGAAACTCAGTACCAATTTGGCTTCTTCTTGGAAGCACTTCGCTTTGGTGTTCCTCCCCACGGAGGGCTCGCTTTTGGTCTTGATCGTATTATCATGCTCATGACTGGGGCAGAATCGATTCGTGATGTTATTGCTTTTCCTAAGACAACTTCAGCAACAGATCTTATGGCAGGTTCTCCTTCCAGACCTGGAGAGTCTCAATTAAAAGAGCTGCATATGGAATTTTCTAAGAAGTAGTTTAAGAAGCAAAGAGGTCGAGCTGATTAATTGCTCTATCCTCAGTCTTGTTGAGGGTTTGTGATTCTTCTTGATCTCTTAAGAGTTGTTGAAAGTCTTCTTCTGTTACCACTTCAGTTTCTGAAAGATAGTCTGGTAGACCTTTTGCTTCCTTGCCAAAGGCCGAGGCCAAGAAGGGGATGAAGAGCATTATATAGCAGAGAGTATAGCCAACTGATCTCAGAAGACAGTCTCTAAAGAAAATTTGTCCGTCTCTTTCTAGTTTATTAACAACTCGAAGGTTGAAAATAGATTTTCCTATTGTCTTTCCTTCAAATAAGTAACTCGCTACTAAGAAATAAGAAAAATAAGTGAAGAACATAGTAGTGTCTCTCATTTGGGAGATATTGCCCAAGAGGTTTGCTTTCATACTAAGGGGGAGACTAAAGAGAGACTGATTGATGAAACTCAGGTAGGCAAGAATTGCCATTTTTTGAAAAACCTGGATGAACAGCAGGTCCACAATGAAGGCGTTAATCCTGCGGGTTCTCTTAATAGAGGTAGCAGTAGAGGCAGAGCTTTCGCTTTTGCTCTTAGTATTGAAAAGGGTGAGGGGGTTCTTATCTATTTTCTTAAGTTCCATAAGGCTAAATCGACATAATCTTCATCTTACTTAAATAATGGTGCTGGTCTCTATAGAAAGGGAAAGGTTTGTTTTGGTGCAGCAATGCTTGGCCAGTCATTATTATCTTATAAAGAAGTGTTGCGCTAGTTAAAACTTGACTAAGCACATCATCTAATACTTAATGTGCGAAATATTAACAACGAAGGGGATCGAGATGACGAAAGTTTTTGGCTTTTTAAAGGTATTCTTATTATGCCTATCATTAAGTACTGCGGCAGTTTTTGCTGAAGACGTAGATGTAACACAAGAATTTATTATCTCAGTTAAGAAGGGAGATATTAAGACTTTTAATAGATTAAAGTCTAATCCTGAAGTGAAATTAAATGAAACTTATAAAGGCAATACCGCCCTTGCTTGGGCCATTTGGCACGATAGTGAAAATCTTGTTGCTGAACTCCTTGAGCTAGAAGGCATCGATGTTACTCATCCCACAGTTATAAATGTAGTATTTAAAGGTCAGAAACAAGAACGGATGAAGCAAATGCTCGCCCATGAAACTGCCCAGCCTAATGCTCTTCTTCGTGGCTTTACCTCTTGGCAAGCAGGTCGGTATAGCTATGGTTGGAATTGGCTTTCTGCTGAATTTATTCAACCCGTCCTTGAGCATAAAGACCTCGATATTAATAAGCTCGATGTAGTCTACAAAGACTTTTTCTATGAGCTTAATAGCTTTAAGAGTACTTACTTAAGTAGAGCAATTAAGCAGGGAAGAACTGATTTGGCCTTACTCCTTATTAATAACCCACGACTAGATATTAATACTAGAAATGTCGACGGTTCTACGGCGATTATGCAAGCTGGCCAGATGCCAGAAGTCTTAGCGGCAATGATGAATCATCAGGATATTGATATTAACGCAAAAGATGATAATCAAAATACAGTTCTTATGCGCCTCATTCCAACAGCACCAGCAAAGAAGCTCCTTGAAATATTAGACCGAGCTGATTTTGATAATCGAGGTATTAACCACATGAATAAAGCAGGCTCAAGTGCCTTGAGTACGGCGGTGGCTTACCAAAGATATGTAGTTGGTATGACTATTGATGAGCATGTTGAATTTGTTAAAAAGATTTTAGCTATTCCTGGAGTAGAGGTTAATAATCCTAATAGTGGACTAAGTAATACTCCTCTTATGCTGGCCACTTCTGAAGCGACTGAGCTGCTCTTAAGTAGAGATGAAATTGAAGTTAATGCTGTTAATAAAGCAAAGGAAACAGCTCTGATTCAAGCGGCGAGGCAGGGGAACTTAAGTAAAGTTAACTTGCTACTGGCCCATAGTGAAACGCAAGTTGATCTTTTAAATCAAGATGGTCACAGCGCTGTCATGGTAGCCAAAGGTCAGGAGTTAACGAATGCTCTTTTAAAGAAAGCTAAAGTTTTAAAAACACCTAATGGACAGTCGGCCCTTAGCCTAATGATTGTTGGTTATTTTACGCCAAGAGCACTGGCCATGGCCGATAGATTTGGTTTCGAGCCCAGCTCAACTCAAACTGGTGATATCGGAGCTGTAGAGGCCCTTCTTGCAGATTCAAGAGTAGATAAGACTGAGTACATTGATGGCAAGTCTATGCTAATGCTTGCTATCGAAAAAGACTTGAGTTTTGAGCTTATTAAGACCCTCGCTAATTCACCTTACTTGGATGTGAATACTATTTCTGAAGAAGAAGAACATACAGCTCTTATTATTGCTGCCGGAAATGGACGAACTCAAGTTGTTAAGATGCTATTGGATATCCCTGGACTTGATATCAACTACAAGAATAAGTTTAATGAAGGTGCCCTTGAGTTCGCCGTAAAGAACGGTCATGTAGATATTATGGATTTAATCTATAGTAGGGAAGGTTTCATTAGAGGAACTGCTGTAGGTCAAGACCCTGAAAGCAGATTTGTCCTGGCCGCTTACCTAGGTGATATGGAAACTTTAAATGCCTTCATTAGTGATGAAGAGCTAGGACTAGTTGAGTCTCACGGTGCTGAAGCTTTAACGATGGCCTTTTACCAAGGTCAAATTGAAGTGATTAAGCGTTTATTTGCTTTAGAGCCTAACCTTATTGTAACCGAAAATAATAAGACGATGGTCTCGGCTATCAGATCAGGTAAGTTAGAAATAGTAGAAATTCTCGTCGCTCAACCCGGAGTAGAAATTAATGCTTTGGATGCAAGAGGTCGTAGTTCTGTCTACACTGCATTAGTGAATGAGCAATATGACATCTTAGAGTTTCTTCTAAGTGTTGAAGGTGTCGATCCTAATATTGGTGATGCCTTAGCTGAAAGCGCAGAATATTCCCGTTATAGAAGAGTTTTTGATTCAAGGGCCTTTGATCTACTCTTAGACCATCCTATGATTGATTTATCTCAATCGAAGGTTCTGAGTGTAGTTGTAAACGACACAACCGACAATTTTGACGAAGGGCTTATGAAGCTGAAGAGAATATTTAATCATTCTCAAGCAGCTAAATTACCTATCAATCAGAAGCAAGGCTTTTGGAGTAGAACACCACTAATGGACCTTGTTGATGATTTAGATAAGATTG
>CALHBL010000179.1 GCA_937930825.1 uncultured Bacteriovoracaceae bacterium | reverse complement strand
CAACCATACCTGCGATTGGCAGCCCTTAACTTTATTTTGTTCAAGACGCTGATCTTCAGGAAATACTTCTAGCTCTTTGCCTAGACCAATGAGGTGTTTATAGCGGCCTTCCCAATCAGCAAAGGCACTAAAGTCATCTTTAATTTTCTCTATTCTTTCATCCATATAAGGAAATTAACAATTCCTTTAGCTTGTGCCAACTAAGATTCACTGAGACAAGGCATAATAATATGAATCTAGATTTATAGGGCCCTTCTGTTTGAGTTTTCAAGTATTGAAAACTCACCAAAAGACTTGTATACCCGAATGATACTGTGACTCAAGTTACACGCCCCAAGGCGAGCTGCTTAAATTCCGTTCCAGAAGCTGTATATTCGGCCCTTTTTCTGCTACTCTAATTGAAGAAAAAATCGACGACTATCAAAAGAGAATAAGATGAAACTTGCCCTTATCCGCCATGGACATGCACTCCCCCACGCCACGGACAACCTGCGTCATCTCAGTAAGTTAGGGCAAGGTGAAATTTTGGAAACATCTTCTTTTCTTAAAGCTAGTGGTATTCCAATAAGTGAACTTATTCACTCCCCCTTAAAACGGGCGATTGAAACCTGCCACCTCTTAAGTTCATCTCATTTTCAAGAGGCCCTCATCAGTGAAAGTGGAGAGCTTAAACCCTTAAGCCACCTTTCTTTTTGGCTAAATGAAATTACGCTTAAAGAGGGGAATACAGCTCTTATTGGTCACAACCCTTTCCTCTCCCACTTTGCCCAGGAACTCACAGGTAAGATCTCTTCTCTGCCAACGGGTGGTTGTCTTATTCTTGAAAGAACACCAACTCATAACTGGAAAGTGATAGATAAGAACTTCTAATGAAAAATACGGTAGCGACCAAGCAAGGCAATCTTCTCTTCTAAATTATTACTAGCGAAGACTTCTAACCTGTGCTCAAAATCTTCAAGGATGTGATCACTATAGAAGGAGACTAAGCTCTGAGGATCTTTGATGTGACCCATTAAGCTGGTAACCTCACTCTCATTCTTTAGGCGCTCAGAGAGTTTCTCTCTAGTCAGGTCTCTTATTCTACGATAAATAAAGGTGCTGCTCTCACTTAACTCCGTCTCTTGCGTCACACAAGCTAAATCTACTTCATTAAAACTATGAGCACTGGAGACATTAGTGATTAAGGCCTTCCCTTCCCCTTCAACTAATATGAGTTTTGTATTTTCTGGAGTGGTTCCTAAAATTTGAACTTTACCAAATCCACAATACTTATAAACAAAGGGGGTTGATTCATGCTCAATTGCCACTGCGTTGTCTTCCCCTTTTTCAAAACTGGGTGAGATGGCCAGGGGAATATCATCCTTGACCGCCTTATCAATCATTTCGAGATACCTCGGCTCAAAGATATTGAGCGTCAGTTTACTCATGGGGTTAAGAATAAGTCCAGGTAGCGGAAAGAGAAAAGCTTGCATAGACTATAGAGTCCAAGAAATTCAAAAATCCGTCAAGACCTTAGTAATTACTGTCTAACTTATTACTCTAGCGAGGGCAATCGATGATCCGTCCACTACGGTACTCAAATTCAATCTGATGCCATGGTAAATCTTGGTTTTCAGTACAGCCTTTATACTTATGACAATCTACGACTGTATAAACCCTTTCTCCAACGGCCAAAATTTTGGTTATTTCCCAAGCGTCCTTTCTCAAGGTGAGGCACTCTCCGGCCACATACTTATTACCATTCTTTGTCAGTTTATCTCTAGCTTCTTTGGCCTTATCAGCGGCCCTCTTTTCTCTTAAACCTCGATTAAGACTAGGATCATTTTGAATATCGCTTAAGTCCTTATCTTTAAGAAAGTAAGCTAAACCGCCAATAATCAAAAGACTAAAAAATAAAATTTTCTTAGGGATCATACTATTTTCTCCAATACGGTATACTCTTCTATTTTAGGCCATAATTTGTTTATACCAAAGAGGTTTTATAAGGCGTTCCAAATAATTCTTATGCTAAATAAGCTCTTTTTAGAATCTCCTCTGATGAAATCGGCCTCTCTATTTACCTGCTTTGCAATCCAAAACTGAGTAAAGTTCAAGAGAATAACCCCATCCCAAGGAACAAAAGGCATTACTCCATTAATGCCTAGTGAGGTGAAACCATGACCTGAAACAGCACTTCGCCCATGAATATACTGACTCATGGCCTTTTCTGAAAAAGAAACTCTTGCTTCTAAGCTTGTAAACGGTAAAAAGGGAGAACCTATAAAGAACTCAGAGTGCAGCCCATTACCCTCTTTCCATTCTCGTGCCAGAAGAGTTCCTAGCTTAAATTTTCCGCGCTTACCAAAATGAAAAGAGCCACGAAAGTAAGTCTCAATGCTGCTCTTTCTCTGATTTCTAAAATCCTCTTCATGATCGCCAAGTGATAAAGGGGGCCTATTATCATCTATGAACTGAGTGCCAAGCCGCCACTGAAAAAAGTCCACTCTTTGAGTAGGTGAAAAGTAAATATTAGGGCCCGCCACGAAGACTTTCTCATAGAAGATAAGCATGGGAGCGGCGAAGACATTGGGCTTAGGCCATACCACTGCCCCTCGAAAGAGTTGTTGACTAGAATAGAAGGCCATGGCCTTCACTCCAAACTTATCTAGGGCCTGAGCTGGTTTAATGGGCCCTAGGAGAAGTGCAATCATAACTATAATCTTAAAGAGCATAGGCCTCATAATCTCATTGTACCGGTTCAGTTTTCAAGTAGAGAAAACTCGCTAAAAGACTTAAATATCTGGATGATACTAAGGCCCAAATGATACGCCTTTGGTCGTGCTGCTTGAGTTCTTTTCCAGTAACGGTGTATAATTAACTTATACAGGAATTTATGATAAAGCTCACTTAATTCTTTTTTCAAGAGTAAATACTTAACGATGATGGGACAAATGACTTCCA
>CALHBL010000178.1 GCA_937930825.1 uncultured Bacteriovoracaceae bacterium | reverse complement strand
GTGAAGGTGTTCGGGTTGAAATTGCGGCCATTGAAAATACGACCTCGGGTCTGCTTGTTGAAGAGGCCGATTACTTTCACGCCATTACTAGTGATGATTGGTTTACTTTAAAGCCCACCAGAAAAACATCGAAGAAAACAACAAAGAAAAAAACTGGCCGCTAAGCTAGAGGTTGGAACACTAGTATTCAATATAGAAAACACCTGATTCGGGGTCCGAATTTTTTCGGGCCTCATCATTAAATTTTTCCAGCCTAGTAATATAGTGAGCATACACTTCCTTACCAAAGCGCTCCTTAAAGAGCTTTCGGTACTGCTCCTTAATTCTAGCTTCATTCTCCTCCATCTCTTGGCTTGGGGAATAGCGCGTGGCCGCCTTACTCTTATGAAAGCTCTTAAATGCCTCAAGGCGATCCTCATCAAAGGCCTTTCTCATTACTTGATAATCCTGGTAATCAACTTTCGAGAGCTTTAACTCTTTTAGGAAGAGATCCTCAATACTATGATCCCACTTCCTTTCAAGCTCCCCAATACTCTGGTCAAATTTTCCTATATCAGCGTCACTGAGCTCTTTGCTTTCACTACTTTTACGATCAGTTATTTCTTTCGTTCTTTCTTTGATCTTCCCTTTTCCTTGTTCTTCATCACTAGTGCCTATATCAAAGGGACGAAGGATTATGGCACCAAGAACAAAGAGACCAAAAAGGAGAATAATGCCCATTTTTTTCATATTTTCTTTTCTCCTTTAGAACTTCAAATTTTCAAATATTATATTGTCTGCAAAACGCATCGTGAAATCGTAAGCATCTTGATCTTTGACTGTCCAACCAATAAGGGGAATATCAAAATGCTCCCTCATACGCTTGGGCGCTCTCAGTGCCAAGCAATCCCATTGGTAACCAATATAGTCGGGTGCGAGTTTTGGGGCCATACAAAGAGATTTCACAAAGACCTTAAAGAAGTAATGAATCGACTCCTCTTTGAGAGGCCCTGCCAATAGTCCTAACGGGCAATTTAATTTCTTCTCTTTTAAGTATTTTATGACAAAGGGGTGGAAGCACTGAAGTGCATACTCTCCTTTGTAACCTTCAAGAGTTTCTAGTAAGCGCTCCTCAAGAAGATAGTCCTTGCGATTGTGCTTAATCTCTATGACCAGAGGAACTTGACCTTTAAGAAGAATAAGTAGGTCTTTGAGAAGCATTACTCCATAGTTAGATTGCGGAGTTCTTAGGTCGAAGAGCTCTTCACTTGATCTTTGAGTGAGGTCAATCTTCCTTCTTCCCACTCTCTCAAAGGAAGTGTCATGATGAATAAAGACTTCTCCATCACGACTTAAGTGCACATCAATCTCAAAAGGAAGGCCAAGACTTATCGCCTTTTCAAAAGACTCGTAGGAGTTTTCATCAATGCCTGCAAACCAGTGAGCGCCTCGGTGGCAAATAGGATAATCAAGAAACCACTGACTCATTTAAAACCTCTTTGCACTGATGAAACTAGGAATACTGCGACCAAAGAGCGAGTCCACTAAAACCTTGGCCGTGTGAAAGGCCAAGCCTAAACCGTGGGCGGTAAAGCCTCCAATAAAAGCGATACTCTCATCTGTTGGCAGGCTTCCCACCATAGGTTGTCCATCAGCGCTAAATCCCATGACCCCAGACCAGCGGTGAATGATTTCAGTATTTCCTTTCATTAAGCGAGGTATGTGATTGTTCAGAAATTCCTCAAGTGCGTTTTGAATGATAGCTGTTGTTTCGTCTGAGTGGCCCACCTCGACATCTCTTTGCAATTGACGAAAGCCGCCGATTAGAACTTCTCCGGTTGGCAATTGACGAAAGTAATCTAAGACAAAGTTAGCGTAGCAAGGTCCTTCCATAAAGGGAGCAACTGGGGCGGTACAGAGAATCTGGCCTCTGGTTGGAAATATTTTATCTGCAAAGTAAGAATTAAGAAGGGCACTATATGCATTTGTTGCCATAATCACCATGGGGGCTTCAAAGTCGACCCCTCTTGTTCTCACTTTTCTTTGCCCAGCATTCTTTTCAATCCCATAGACTTCATGATTTTCATAGAAGTCAATCTTGGGGAATCGCTCAATACATTTTCTTTGAATACTTTTTAAAAGCTTGAGCGGATTGATTGAAGCATCATCGAGGTATTTAATCCCTCCAACAAAACCCTCCACGCCTAAACGCTCACGGCAATCTTCTTCACTTAATTCCTCGGCGGCAATTTTAAGATCATCCATTTTGATCTTGGTTTGCACAAGCTCTTTGAGTTCTTCATCAGTAGAGGCCAATGAAAAGGAGCCTCTTTGCTCAAAACCCAGATCGTTACTATCACCATTTATAATTTCTTCTTTAAGAAGTTCTAAATTCATTTCACTGAAGCGCCAAATCTCGAGTGCCTTGGGAGCACCATGGGTTTCAACAAGTCTATTGAAGTGTTCCACCGATCCACAAGTAATAAAACCAGCGTTTCTTCCAGTGGCCCCATCCCCTATTCGATATTTTTCAACAACAGCTATTTTTAAACTTGGGTCTTCTTTTGCCAACCAGTAAGCGGTAGAAAGCCCTGCTATTCCTGCCCCAATGACCACAATATCATAGGGCTTCGTAACAGAAGTTTGATCGCCAATTCCTTTCATCCAATAGGAAACACTCATCTAAAGACCTTTACCATTTCAATGGCCGTGCAAAGGCACTTACCTTTTCCGCAGCGGGTGCACTCATAGTCCACATCGTACCAATACTTTTCATGGCGGCAGATTTCTTTGAAACCCATCTTCTTAAGATACTTGCGTGAACTATCCTCAGGAGATTCAAGCCAACTATGACAAGCAACGGCCTTAGCACCCAACTCTTTTAAGACTTTGAGGGAAGCACTACTCAGAGACTTTCCTATTCCCTGGCCTTGTGCAGACTGGGCAACAAAGAGACTTTTAAAGTAGGCCATCTCGTCAGAAGAAAAGGGCCAGGCACTGAAGCTTAAATTTTTTAGGTTTAACTTCTCTATTTCACCCGCTGCAATACTAATGCGAACGCCCAAAAGATTCTGAGCAGCATCATTAGAAGAAGCAATAAAGCTGCTGCCATGAGAGAGATCCAGTAAATGGGACAGCTCAGACCTTGAAAAGTAGCCACGCCCTATCCAATGGTCTGTAAAATTCAAAATGTCACTTATGTCACTATGATTTATTTGTCTGAGTGTATAGTTAGAATCAGTCATTAACTCAAGGCTAACATGACTTACTCTATGCATAAAGTTAATCTTTTGACCTGCCACCCTATTCTTGGCCATAATACGGAACTACCTTTTAGCCCCAGGCCCGCAATATATGAAAACTCTCATCCTCGCAGCTCTTTTCTTTCTATCAAGTTGTTCTTTCTTCTCATCTCATAAATCTCAAGACAGAACCTATAGTTACTTAACTGGTAAGGGTCTTGTTAATCCGACTACTCAAGAAATCAAGCAGGCCTTAGTAAGAGAATCCTCCATGGCCGGCGGTAACTATCAAATCAGCGCCTATCCTTATACCCACACTTTAATTGAGGCCATGGTCAGAGAAGCCGCCCAACAAAGAGGATTAAACTCCGAACAACAAAAGGAAATGAAGACCAGTCTTGAAAATTTATATCTCATTGATAAGACCTGCTTTCATTTTGCTTATGAAGTTCTACGTTTTAAACTAAGCTCACGCCTTGAAAATTGGAAGCTCTTTGTAGTGGATAAAGCTGAACAAGAATATACCACCACATGGAACGCCCCAGATCTAGTGAAAGCTCCTATTCTCAGTCGTAAAATTGTATCCGGTGATAAATTAGAAAAGTGGCAAAGTAGTGGCGTCGCCTGCACGCCCGCAACCCTAAAATTAACCAGTGGCTTTAGCGTAAAAGTCGCACCTGAATTTGTTCAATTCCCCTTTCCTAAGAGTGTGAGAGTTTATTGGGATTTTCCTGAAATTGAAATAGTTGATGGCCAGGCACAGGAGGTACCAACAGAGAAGAAGAAGAGAAATCACCGCTCCTACCGAGGATGGTAAGAGCATCGATGGTGCTTCTTTTAAAGTGTCTTTAAGAAATTAAGAAGATCCCTTCTTTGCCCATCTGTGTGGTGGGCACTACCATCGCGCTTCCAGAACATTTTTGTATGACCAATATTTCGAAGACCGGACTTCCTTGTATCGTAGAAGGCATCCCTATCTTCTTTCCACGATGGAGGCATTGCTGCACCGACCGGATAACCCATACACTCCTGATCGTAGTCTTCATAATTATTCGAAGGGCCTTGAATAAACTCCTTAGGCCGATCATTTGGTTTTGCCATTAAGGCGCAGAGATTAGGAATAGAATTATTGTGCAAGTAAGGGTAGCGAAGAAAAATTCCTTCAAGCGGCGGTGGAACATAACCCTTTTGCGGTACAACGACAGTCTTCATCCACTTGGAAATTTTTAAATTATTAAGGCCATCTGAAAAGCTCTTCGTTGCCATCCATCGATTAGGATCTGTTCCCACATCCTTAACTGGTGTTTTCTTATGATACACAACTCTTGTGGTTTCAATTTGCTTGGCCACAGGATCAAGCTCTCCCATAGGATAGGACCAGCGTTTTTCATAAGCGCCATGGCACTTCTTACAGCTCTTATTAAAAACAGCCTCTCCTCTTTTTGCTGAAGGCAAGTCTATTGAGCTCTCACTAAAGAAGTCAGTCCACTTGGGCGCCTTAATGGCAAAGGCCGCGGCCGTTAGCTCATCGATTGCTTTAGTATTATTCTTCATCCACTGCTCAAGCTCTTTTAAGTCAGTACCTCTTCCTAATTCATTCCATAGAAAATTGGTGAGGATTGGATTCCCTTGCACAATGGAGCCATCACTTAACCAGCGGTTCTTATACTTAAGATTCCACCAAGGCATTGGTTTAGAATCAGCAACAAAGCTCTCTAGCTGGTGCGGCCTTCTACTAGGTATTCTAGTTTTACTGGCGTACTCGTCGTCTGCCCTCTTATGTAAGCTCAAGGCCACATGAGGAAGAGAGGTGTCAAGGCCTAAGACTTGGGGTGAAACCGAACCTACAAAATTAAGATTTCTCTTAGTTCTTCTAAACATTGCTTTTTCTTCAGCGGATGCTTTAGTGGCAATTCGAAAGAAGCCGGAAGGAATCATCGGAACATAGCGCTTGGCCATCATAAAGAACTCATTGGCGCGAGGTCTCTTATTAGTAAGGCCCATTACCGAGCGCCCCATAAAAGTTCCTGAATGGCAGGTTGCGCATGAGAATGTAAGAGCTGAACTATTTGGAAAGTCTTTAGCTCTAATAACTGAAGCGCCCATTCTATATTCGGGATAAGTTTCATTGGCCGTTGGATAAGGAATTTGAAAGACACGATTAGTTTGAGAATTATCAGGGTATTTATTTAAACCTAACCAATCATACATTCCATCCATGTCACTATAACCCAGCTGACCTTCGGCCACTCTTTCAATCAATCTTCGCAGGGGGTTATTCTTCTTATCTTCTAGAAAATACTTTAAGGGTTCATAGGGAACGAGGAGTCCGGTCACATTCACAGGCCACTTAAGGGCATGAATAAGCCCTTTCTTCTTAACAACTTCAAGCTTATCTCCAAGCTCGTAAATATCCTCTCGAGTTTGGCCTTCGGGAATTTCAACTCCCCTTGACCAATCAGGAGTGGCCATCAAAGATTGCGATAATACTAATAATGTCAGAAACAGACTTTTAAACATGAAAGACTCCAAAAGATCCCTATAAGTAGCCTCTCAACAATGCCATGCCAGCGATAGAATGTCTCAGGCATGTTTAAGTTTTGAAATGATGACAATAACCCAACGCATCAGCCCTATTTTTTTAATTCTGTTGCAAATATAAGAGGACCATCCAAGGCCCTAGTAGCGACCAGAGGAATAATGGAAGCCTTGGCCCCAAGTTCGCTATAATTTTTAATCATTTTCTTATCTTTAAGGTATTCAACATTAAAAACCTTCAAACCTCTACTTAGGTAAACTTTTATGGCCTTAAAAGCATAATCCTGAGGAATGAGTGGGTTATCGTGTTCCTTCTCACCAAAGAAGAATATGTCCTCTAATGCAAGGGCGTCTACAGTCGAAAAAAGAAGTTCAACTTTGGAGGTGTACTCAGATAAGGTTGGTGCATTTTGTTGAATGATAAGAAACTCTTTTGTACTTTTTGAAGCATGCTTATCAATGGCCGCAATAAACTCGACCATTTGATCGGCCCTCTTCTTCTTATCCTTAAAGAAGTAAAACCCATCTACTATATCTAAATAAACTCCTTTAAATCCCAGCGCTATCAATTCATCTACTTTACTTAAAATGATTGCTTGCCACTGCTTATTCCAATATTTTATTTTGAAATTTCCTTTCCAATTAGGATTTTCCTTAATAATTATACTCTTATCAAGTTTTGAAAAGTAATCACGATACTTCTCTGCTTCGCCAATTGAAAGGTAAGCAATAGGAAGTCCCCCTGATTCAAAAATCTTATCTAATTCTAGCTTACTAACCGAAGCGCCATCAAAGTCAGGGTCTAGCACCCACATTCT
>CALHBL010000177.1 GCA_937930825.1 uncultured Bacteriovoracaceae bacterium | reverse complement strand
CAAGGAGCGTTACGATAGGGCGGGCTCCAATCTTGTCACACCATTCAAAGAGACCAAGCGGATAGTTGACCCCATAGAGCATGGCCCGATCCATATCTTCAGGTTCGGCCAATTTATCTTCGAGGGCATAGTAGGCTTCATTAATAATCATGGAAACGGTTCTAGGGTATGTAAAGCCATGACCAGCTTCACTTACTTCTAGAGTTTCAATCCCAAGGCCTTTAAGAAAACCTGTTGCCAAGTGTGGAAGTTCGCCATGAACTTCTACTTTATTCTTAGGAGAGTAAAAAGCCGCGGCCATACTCGCTTTTAGCCTCGGAAACCTATCGTGAAAGAACTCACCCCAGTGGCAGGTCATATCGCTAATGACTTCCTTTTGATGGACATTACACAGAAAGTTAAGGATCGCTTCTTTCTCCGCGTGAACGCCAAGGGAGAGGTCAATAATCAGATCGGCATCTTTTATTTTCTCAACAGCGGCCGGTTCAAGAAGGGCCTCTTTGATAACGCTGACATCTTTTAATTGGTCAAAGAGTCGGTGAGCGGGATTACAGATAATGAAGGTCTTAGTATTCATAGAAGCCAACCTTTGTCTTCTTTCCAAGACGGCCACTTGTGACCATTTTTCTTTGGAGCGCATGGGGGGCAAAGCGGTCTTCATGAAAGAAGGATTTCCAAACGGATTTAGTCACTGAGTAGTTGATATCAATACCAATGAGGTCCATGAGCTCAAAAGGCCCCATACGAAAGCCACCAATTTCTTTAAGAATAATATCGACTTCTCGAGACTTCTCTTCGTTTTCAGTATTTACTATTCTTAGGGGTTCTCCATAGTAATTTCTAGCTAAACGGTTCACGATAAAGCCCGGGCCATCTTTACAAAGAGCTGGCTTCTTTCCTTGATCTTCAAACCATTTGATCAGGTTCTTTGTGAGTTTTTGCTCAGTCCAATGGCCACCAATAACTTCAACTAATTTCATAATGGTGGCAGGGTTAAAGAAGTGAAGGCCAAGAAATTTGTCTCTCCTATCCTTTGGAAGTTCTTTAGCGATAGCATCGATGGGAATAGAGCTGGTATTTGTTGCTAGAATAGTTTCTTTATTAAAGTGAGAAGACATCCTTTGAAAGACATCAATTTTTATGTCTAAGTTTTCAATGATGGCCTCAATCATAAGGTCACAATCTTTAGAAAAGGTTTGAGTTGTTGTTAAGCCTTTCTTAAAAGTGGCAACCTGTTCTTGAGTAAATTTTCCTTTTGCAAGGAGCTTATCCCAACTGGTATGGATATTTGTCAGGGCGACTTTGAGAGCAACAGGAGAATTATCTGATAGCTCAACATCTAAACCACTCTGGGCAAACCACTGGGCAATTCCACTGCCCATAGTGCCCGCCCCTAAGACAGCAATTTTCTTTAACATTTGCAGCTCCGGTCAATATTTTCGTGATGAATAAATATGGCCAGAGTATACAAAACTTTATGTAACTTTCCCATACTTTGTTGATTTTCAAGTTCTTAGAGTAAAGGAGCTTATTATCCTTCATAATAGCTTAAAAACTAGAAACAAAGGTTAGACCAATATGAACACTTTAGAGTTTCTTCGACTTTCGAAATGCCTGCTTCGAATTCTTCTTCATTTGGTAAGCTAAATTCTGCAGTGATGGAATGAGTAGAATCTGGACTCACACTGACTTCAGGGCAATTGCTGAGAGGGGTATTAAATTCCATTTCATTTTCAATTTCTCCAAGAGTAAAATTTATGGGAGATTGGTCAATTGGTGTGCTGAATTCATAAGACTTAATCTCGTTATTTGAGGGCTTATATTCAATAGAATAGGTATCACCATAGTGTACAAACCCAGGACGCTTCTCTATTAGGTTTCCAGTTCCATAAGTAATTTTCACTTCAAAAGAGTCACCTTTACATACTGACGTTGGAGGAGTTACAGAAGATAGTGCTGAAGTAGAGAAAAGTAAAAGCAAGCTTAATAATTTCATTCTTACATCCTTAAAGTTATTTCGTGAGTGCTTCTTCTAGCACTCTAGCATGACAAAGAGTACTGAAAATTCATTCTCTGGTGGGTATTAGTACTGTGGTTATTTTTGGGATTTAATGAGTTATTTTTGAACTTTTGATTAGGCAGGCAGGGGTATGTGGTCCTTCCTCTTAGATAATTAAAGAGGAAAGACCGTAGTTTTTTTAGAGTGTAATAGCGAGGTTTTCTTCTTCGCTCCATTCAGGAACGACAAGGCCAGCTTCATCACATTTTTCTTTAATTTCGGCGACGAAGATATCTCGTACTTCTTTATTTGTTCTCTTTTTAAGGCCTAGGCGAACGTAGATATCGTTGGCACCACCAATTGTTTTACCAAAGACATTCATCACTCTTGGCCACCAGAGATTAAGCCTTTCTTGCACAAATTTAATTTGCTCAGGATCTTTTGAATACTTTCTGATCCAAGTGTCACCGTGAGTAAGGTGGAAGACTTCTTCTTTGTAAATGCCTTCAATTCCTTTCTTCCAAGGAGTGTAGGAAGAATGAAGAGTATCCTCAAGTTGATGTCCAGCAGCTCTATCCATAAGGAAGTTAAAGAGAATAAAATCTTCCCAGTACTTAATCTGGTAGTAGAAGATATTTACTCTGAAGTCATTCTTCATTCTATTATAACCAATATTGATTTGGTCTTCATCAAGCTTCCATCCCATTTCTGTATTTTCGATATGGGCCTCAGGATCTTCCCCTAGGTCTTTAAGCATTTTATAAATAACTTGTGAGTGCCGCATTTCGTCTTTAGTAATTTGGGCCACTAGAACTTTTTCTTTTACATCCGGGGCCTTTTCAATCCAAGGCATATAGCCAAGAGCACCAGCGTACTCAGAGTCACCTTGCATCCAAAGAAGATTCATAAGGTGCTTCTTATAAAGAGGGGGGAGTTCATCTCCTTTATCAAATGTTCTTCCGTTTTTGATTTCCTCAAAGAGGGCGAGGTCTTCAGCAGAATATTCTCTTGCCGCTACATTTGTTGTCATATCAGACTCCTTATATATTTTTAGCTTTTCTTCGTTGTATCTATAGCTCTTTTATCCCTCTATAGTACCAAGAATTCAACGATTTCGTGAAATCAAAGGCCTGACAGACCTAAGATCCCTTAAAATTGGGGCCCCTTTTTTCAAAGAAAGCACTTAAACCCTCTTGATAGTCGTTACTGGCACCCAAAAATCGCTGGGTTACGGTCTCTTTATCCATACTTTCTTTAAAGCTCAGCTCTTGGGCCCCTTGTAAGCTCTTCTTAATGAGCTCAAGGCTTAGGGGCGCCATTTTATTGATATCAGCTGCCATGGCCCTGGAAACACCTAGGTAGTCCTCATCGACTCTATTGATCATGCCCACTTCTAGAAGCTTTTCTGAAGTGAGGGGCTTATTGAAGAGGAAGAATTCTAGGGTTCTTTGGTATCCCATTGCCTTAACGAAAGTAAAGCTTGAGCCAGCATCGGGGGCTAAACCTAACGCGCTGAATCCTGAAATGAACTTGGCCTTGGGGTGGGCAACAATAAAATCACAGGCCAGAGCAACGCTTAATCCGGCCCCTGCGGCCACACCATTAATAGCTCCAATAATGAGTTTCTTTGAATTCTTAATAGCATTGATAAGGGGGTTCCACTCAGTTTCAAGAGTATGGCCAAGGTCAACTGGTGCTGATTCAGCGCCTTGAACCGCACGATCATTGAGGTCTTGCCCCGAGCAGAAGGCCTTACCTTCCGAGGTAAGAATAATACTTTTAATACTCTCATCTTTATTCGCTTGGCGGATTGCTCGAATAATTTCCATTTTGGCATCGAAATTTAAAGCGTTATAAACCTTTGGCCGATTGATGGTGATTTCCATGGTACAGCTTTGAATATTTGTTGTGATAAAAGTAAAGTCAGTCATTCTCTATTCACCTTTGTAGTTTGGTTCACGTTTTTCAAGAAAAGCATTCATGCCTTCTTTTTGATCTTCAAGAGCAAAAGTTAAATAGAAGTTTCTACGCTCCAACTTGAGCCCATCTTCCAAGGTTGAATTAAAAGAAGCAGTGATTCCTTCTTTAATCAGTCTTGTGGATAGGGGAGCCTTTGCTGCAATTTTCTTGGCCGTAACTTTTGCTTCTTGGATTAAAGTTCTAGCAGGAACTATCTTAGCAACTAGGCCCCACTCGTAAGCTTCAGCTGCGCTAAACATTTCTCCAGTTAGGCAGTAGTAACTTGCTCGAGATTTTCCTAGGGCACGGGTTAACCTCTGAGTCCCCCCAGCTCCTGGAGTAGTGGCAATATTTATTTCCGGTTGACCAAAGCGTGCGCTGTCTCCCGCAATGATAAAGTCACAGGCCATGGCAAGTTCATTACCTCCACCTAAGCAAAACCCATTGACAGCGGCAATAATAGGAATAGATATACCATTAAAGCGCTTCCAAATCCTTTCTCGTAAGTCATTGATCTGGTCACTCACCTTAGCTTCTACCATTGCCTTTATGTCGGCACCTGCGGCAAAAGCCTTATCATTTCCAGTGAGGATGACAACTCGAATACCAGCGTTTTCATACTCTTCTAAGGCCAGGACAATTTCATGAAGAGTTTGCGTGTCTAGAGCATTGAGAACCTTTGGCCGATTGAGCTGAATCATACCGACGCTTTCAAGGGGAAGACTAGTTAGAATATTTTCAAAAGTTTTATTTATTTTACTCAAGATAACCTCTCTTCATTTGATCTCTTTCAATAGCATTGAAGAGGGCCTGAAAATTTCCTTCACCAAAGCCGTTATGATTCTTTCGTTGAATGAATTCAAAGAAGAGGGGGCCGACGTAAGTTTGACTGAAATTTTGAATAAGGTAGCCTTCCTCATCTCCGTCAACGAGAAGTTGAACCTCCTCTAAAGTGGAGATATTCTCTTCTACTTTAAAGGGTCGATTGGGAATATCTTCATAATAGGTATGGGGGATTTCAAGAAATTTCATATCTCTTGCTCTTAGGTCTGCAACGGTATCAATAATATGTGCACTGGTAAGGGCAATATGCTGAACACCTGCACCTTTATGAAGGTCAAGAAACTCTTGAATTTGAGATTTCCCACCTTCGGCTTCAGGCTCATTGATTGGAATAATGACCGTACCATTAGCAAGCTGAACCACTTCAGATTGGAGCCCTGTTTTTACTCCTTTGATGTCAAAGTAGCGGGTGACTTTCATTCCATAAACTCTTTCATAGAATTCTACCCACTTCTTCATCTCACCCTTAGGAACGTTATTGGTGAGGTGATCAATTCTCGCAACCCTCTGCTTAAGAGGCTTAGCATCGCTATCTTCGAATGCTGTAAACTCGGGACGAAAGTGATGATTAGGTCTTTCAACAAATTCATTTAAAACATCGCCAAAGCCTTTGATGGCCGCGGTTTTATAGACGCCGAATTCACACTCTTTAGTTTCAACTTCTTTGACAACTTCTGCTCCTCGAGCGCGGGCCTCATTAAGAGCATGCTCACAGTTCTCGACTGTGAAGCTCATCGTTGAAACTCCTTCCCCATGCTTTTGGCGATACTCTTCTGGATGCCCGCCTTTTTGGGCCGTGAGAAGAAAGCGCACTTGGCCTTGAACAAAGAGTTCGCGTTCCTGTGCTTTAGAAGTAATGCTGAAGCCAAGGCGGTGAAAGAGCTCTCGAGTTGGGGTGCTTAAGTTCTCGCAAGTGAACTCAAGGTGGTCAATGGCCTTAATCCCAAGGGGGTTATCCTCACAGATGATAGTCGTCATTTTGATTCCTACGTTTGAATGATTTTTGATCCTTATTCTTGCTAAAGTGACACGGGATTTCAAGGTGTTCTATGTCAGGCTTAGAGGACGTGTTGCGTAGAGTTGTTTTTAACTTCTTCTAAAGGCAGAGCTAATCGGAAAGGATGTCAGTTAGAATAACTCCTACCCCAGCTTTTTCGCTATGATGGTTGTAGTCAATCATTGATAATCCATAACCGTAACCAATTTTTGCATAGAAGCGCAGCCCTTCTCTAAAGGGGTAGCTATAGCCCAGCTCCACGCCCTGATACTTGGTTCCTGGGATGTACCTTAGCTGAACTCTACTCTTATCAAATAAGTGATCAAGCGAGATAGACCCATAGCCTAAGTACTTGTAGAGGTCTGGGTTATCATCTCGGTCTGAGGGGTCGGCAATACGGTACCAAAGTGTGGTTTTAATGAATGTACGGCCAAAGAGTAGTGAAAATCTTAAATAGGCCCGGTTCCAGCTTCTAGACAGGCGCTGGGATTGTCCATTGGATTGATGGATGAGTCCAATATCATAGGCTATGAATTTTCCGCCAATAAAGGACCTAGGGTTAGTAAAAACTTTTCGAGCAAAGATCTCTGGAGCGTAGTTTGTTTCTCTAAATTGTCTAGACCAACCTTCATTATAAACTTGCCACCAGGATTGTTGAGTATAGGCCCCAAAGAAATTAAGGTCAGTACCAAATATATTTCTGGCCGCTAAGAGCATGAAACTAATTTGAAACTCAGCTTCTAGGTTCTTATTATACTTTCCTTTTTGGCTTGCATCACTTTCAGCTGTGAGCACTTGATAGGGTACTTGATTGGGCCTATTACTATAAGAGACGGGAAGCAGAAAAGATCCTTCATGGGGAAGGAGTATATACTTCTTATCCATGAGGGAGTCATATTTTCTTTTGACTTCATCGAGGTTAAAGCTAGCATTTATGAGCGGGATAAATGAGGTGTAGAAAATGAATAGAGTAGGAATGAGTCGTTTCATTCTCTCTAGTATGAACTTTGTTAGAGCATCTGGAAAGAATGATAGGGAAAGATAATAAATTGATAAAGAAGTGGTCCTTAAGGCTTAGAGCATTCTACAGCTTGACCACGAAACAGAGTCTTTATAAACGCTCATTACTTTATCGCCAACCAAGTGGAGAGTAAGAACGTTGCCATCATCACTATTCTTCACTTCTATCACCATAAGACTGTCACTGACGAAAGCCGATGAGGCCACAATACTCTCTGTTCCTTTAAAGACTTGTCTTCCGTGGGCATCATAAGTGAGGGATTCTTCACTTATGAGTCCTGCTTCTCCTAAGACGCGAGTTCTATCAATGAAAAGACTCGCTGAGGTGTTTTGATCAATGCTTTCAAAATAGAGATTGATATCGCGATAGTAGCTTACAAAGCCATCATAGAGAGTTGGCTCACCAGCTACTTGTAAATTACAGTTGATTCTCGTCTTAAAGGCAGAGTAAGCATTAGTAGTAAGAAGGGACAAGATTGCTAGAATTAAGATTTTATTAGTCTTCATAGGTGGTGTCCCTTTTATAAATAAGTAAGTTGGTAGGTGAGGATATATACCACTACCCTTAATTAGTATAGAGTTTTTGAGACTCTAAAAGATAATGAAGGGAAGAAGTTTAGAAGCAGTATCTACGAAAAGCGGCACTGAGCTCTTGAGTAGCTTCATCACCCTGCTGAAGAGAAATGTCTTCAGAGCGAACTGTTTCGGCCAAGACTTCTTCACAGTGCGTGAGGTGATAATCTGTTAAGCACTGAACTTCTTTACAGAAGCTAAAGAAATCGTAAGTGCCTTCTGTTGTGCAGAAGAGCTTTTCAACAACTGTGAGGCCACTGTTAGAAATATCTGTACAGACATCAACGCCAAGATGATTCCAAGGCATACCCGCCATAGTATTTAAACTAGTCATGAGAGTTAGAATGATGATCATGTTTTTCATAGGATTTTCCAATGTTTTTAACTGTTTAGCTGGAGAGACTCTCTAATATTTGAGTCAGATAATTAATATCATTTTTAATGAGGCATATATTTCATACTTCTAAGTGATTTTCTAGATACTTTTACAATAGGTATGTAAGATCTTCAAAGAGGTCCTATCTTCAGGTACTTAGGGTATTTCTCCTTGTCAAAAAGTGTATATTTTTTTCACACCCCTTGTTGCATTTACAGGGAAGGCCTTCAGAGCAAGGATTCACGCTATTCTTGATTCATGAAAATATGGATAATACTTTGTTTAACTTGGTTTGTTACTAGAATGAGTTTCGCGGCTCCTTCGCTTGCTGTTGAGTCACTTGTCAGTAGTGATGGAGGAAGAGTCGAAAAACTTCTTCTCGAGCATGACTTTGGGTCTGAGCTCAATGTTAAAGGACTTACCGCAAATAACCTCAATAGGATTGCTCTTGCTCTTGATAAGTTAGAGGCAGACTCTCAAGGGGACCTCAAGAAAAAATCAACCTCAGGTCTCTCTTCAGACTTTGCAACTCTTATTAGAACTTACTCTAATTTCGATGCCTTTCTTTCTGGAAGTTTGGAAGATACAGCTCTTCCTATAGCAGCTCCAAAGATCCAGCTTTCAAAACTTGAATTTCATTTCTATAAATCTTTGGCAAGAACGATTATCTATCCTGAAGCCTCTTATTACTTGAGTCTTGTTAAAGAGTTGAATCAGGCTTTTAATACTAGAAATACTAGTGGGACTTTAATTTCAATTGAAGAACAACAAAGGGCTCAGGCCCAGTGCTTTACTCAAAAAAAGCTCACTCTTAGATGTCTACAAAAGAAGTCTTTGGAAGTTAAACTCTCTGAGTTCCTTAGCGAGATAGAGAAGAATAAGAATGGCAAGCTTGAGCATAGTGAAATAATTGAAGCCCTCTTAGGAGTGATTTTTAAAAGCTCTCATTCTAAATCAATCGTTGCCAAGAGACTCTTCTACTATGATGGCGCAGATCATGTCCTAGGCAATCGTACTGAGAGTGAACTCTTCTCTATTTGTATTAATAGTGACAAGGAGTTTCGCTACTGGCAGATGGCGAGTATGACTCATTGCCGAGAAGTCTGGAAGAGAGAGCTAGGTCAAAAAGAGATGGACCCAGAAATTGAAGCTATCTTCTATAGACAAAATAGTGCTGAAGTTAAGAAGCTCGTAAAGGGACTGAGCCGAGAAGTTCTAGCAGGGTGCTCAAAAGAGGCTAACTCTTGTTTGCCAGCTACCCTTGAGCAGAAGCTAAGTGATTGGTCTTTTGGGCAAAGCTTTACTCAAGAGGAGCTCGTTGAATTTTCTATAAATTTAGCTGAGAATATAATTCTATAAATTAACCAATCCTAAGAGATCTTCGCTAGGAGATCTTTAAAAATCCCTTGGATCTTTTGAGTCACAGTACTTGAAGAAGCTCTACTCTTGGCCCGGCCTCGCTGAACTAGACGAACGCGAAATTTGAAGCCATCGTGAACAAACCACTTCTTAAAATCTTCTCCGATACTATTCTTAACTTCTAAATGGTTTAAAATAATTTGAGAAAACTCTTGAGGGTATTTTTGAGTTAAGAGATCGAGAGCTTGGGTGAGAACAGATTCGTATTCACTTATTGAAAAGAGCGAAAAGAGTTCCTGCTCCAAAGCGTAAAGATCTGGGATTTCATTTAAGTTTAGAGCTAATTGAGTAAGAAGAAAATGAGCTCTAAGATGAGAAGAGAGTCCTAGTAAGTGAGAGAGTTCTTCGAATTCCTCTAGGGTGAAGCCTTCTTGGATGAGCTCACTCATATTCTTATAGAGGTGAGCACTTATTTGAATTTGGATTTGTGCTTGAACGGCCCAGTCAAGATTCTTGAGAAGATCTTTCTTACTAAACTTTTGAATGGGTTGCCATAGTTGGCCGCTTCTCTTTTCCAATGGTTACCTAGTATTACTGACCCTAATGAGTGAGGGTCAATAATAGTATCGGTAACTTGATCGAAATACTTTAGTATTATATTTAGAAATCTTCTATTCTATCAACAATATTAGGGAAATCGATAAAGGGGTTTCTATTTCCTTGAGCTTCTTGAATTTGATCATTTCTCTTCATCTCTTTTGCGTCAACTGCATCTTCTCTATGCCACTTTCTAAGGTAGAACTCTTGAAGCTTTTCTAATCTATAGCCATACTTTGAAGCAAAATAGAACATTGCTCTAGCAACAT
>CALHBL010000176.1 GCA_937930825.1 uncultured Bacteriovoracaceae bacterium | reverse complement strand
GCAACGATTGAAATGTCTCTGGGCAAGAAAATAAGTTCAGTTTTTAAGTCGATTGACCCAACAGCTATTGGAACAGCTTCCATAGGGGTTGTCTTTAAAGGTGAGCTCTTAGACGGCAGGCAAGTTGTTCTTAAAGTAAAGAGACCTGATATAGAGAAAATGATGGAGACTGATTTTTCGATTCTCCAATTCATGGCGGAACAAGCTGAAAAAGCATCTGAAGAAGTTCGGTTTCTTGGTGTTTCTAAAATAGTAAAAGACTTTAGTTCAAGCTTTGCAACGGAACTAAATTTCAACCTTGAGGCCCTTAATTGCAACCGCTTCCGCAAGGTTTTAGAGGGCTATGATAAAACTGAACTTCTCTATATACCGGAAGTGTACTTAGAATTTGCCTCAAGAGATCTTCTTGTTATGGAGAGACTTGAAGGGATTGCCTTTAGCAATCAAGCAGCAATAGAAAGTAAGACCGAAGTTTTGGCTCCTAAGCTAGAAGAAGGGCTTAAAATATTCCTCAAAACCTTTCTTCACGATGGTTTCTTTCATGCAGATCTTCATGGAGGTAACTTCTTCTTACTAGAAAATGAAAAAATAGGAATTATTGATTTTGGATTAATGGGGACACTTTCTAAGAAAGGCCGAAAGAATTTCATCGCCATTGTCTATTCTCTTTTAAATTTTAATTATGAGAATGTGGTCTATGAATTCTTAGAAGTGGCCCAATATGAAAAGATTCCCGATATCGATTTACTTATCAGTGATGTAAGGGATTCGCTCTCACCCTTTATTGGCCTTACTGTGCAGCAGACTGATTTTAGCGAAGTTTTAAAGGCCGTCCTCTCTACACTTAAGAGGCATGAGATCTTCTTACCAAGAGAGTGGTTCATTGTTTTTCGCGCGCTGATAACCCTTGATGGAGTTGGACGCTCACTAGGTCAAGACTTCGATCTCTATGCCATGATGGAAGGGGATATCAATCAAATTATAAAGGATAGCTTTAGTAAGGAAGAGCTGCTTGAAGAAGGTCTATGGGCCGCAAAAGATATTCTCTCCGTAGCAAGAATAATCCCTCGTCACTTAAAGTGGTTTGTTAAAGACTTCTCACGCAAGAAGTACGGAGTTGAGCTTATCGTCACTGGGCACGAAGAAAGCGCCAAAATGATTAATAGCTCGATTGTCTTTCTGGCCTACTCAATCATGGCCTGTGTTTTCATCGCCTCAGGAGTCTTTCTCTCAGGCGGGTCTGAGAATCTTACTCACTTCTCCAGCGTTCCTACATCTTCATGGATCTTCTGGTTCTTTGGTTTCGCTTCTTTTTCCGTTGGTTTTATTAAGCTTCAGAAATAACTAAACAGAATCAAACCCCATAACCCTAACTTGCGGGGCAAGGCCCAGCCATTCTGTGATTTTTCCGGGGCCCCACAGGCCTTGGATGAAGTCTTTATCGGAGAGTTCGAAGTCTTCTCCATCGAATTTAACTTTGATCATTTCTTCTGAGCGGTCAATAATTTTGAGTCTGCCCTTACTTGTTTCTTCAATAAATTCGTTTAAGGTCTCAAGGCTTCCGAGTCTCATGAACCCCATATATCTTAAGTTGGTGCTCTCTTCAATAGGTTTGTAGTTCCAGTACTTTGGAACTTGGGGGGTATCGCTACTGTGAGCTAAGTAGTGCTCATGGCAAATGCCTTGAAGATCAAAGCCCTTGCCGACAAAGTAGGTAGAACCGGCCTTATCTTGGAGAAGCTCTATGGAAGGGCTTGAGAGAAGAAGTTCCCAGTCTTCAGAAGAACGCTCTGGGATCAGAAATTGATTGCTTATATCGTGATAGGCTTGTCTAAGCTGACCCTTAAGATCTGCTGATGCCGCCTTAAGATGATCTAAAGGATGTTCAGTATTACTAGAATCTACTTCTTCAACAAGACCGAATTCGTGAAAAGAGAATTTTTCATAGAGGCTTGAAAGGTCTGACCACAAAAGAAAGAGCGCTCTATTAGAGTTCAAGAGCGTAACCGTCTCGAGTAAAGACCTGAAAAGCCCACCACCTCTATTCTCATCTCGAACGCTAATCCCGCCAAAGAAGAGTACAGGCAGAGATGCCTCTTTATAGATCAAATTTCTTGGCAGGGTAAAGAGAGTGGCAACGACCTGGTCATCTTCTTGAATGAAGTAGCAGTTACTATGGTTACTCTTATGAGTAAGAAGAGCGAAGTCATCTTTATAGGAGTATTCTTTTGGATAGTTGAAAGCTGATGAAATAAGCTCTAGGCACTCATTTAGTTTGTCTGGAAAATTATTTAAAGTGAGTACATTCATTTTTCTTTTTAATTCCTTCCAATATAGAAATTCATCTAAAAGTGTTGAGTAAAGCATCTACATTGTGTTTGAAGGGTTTTAGTAAAACTTGCCGCCCTTGAAAACTTCAATAGTTTAAGTATCTCTATTTTAGGCCCCTAACACTAGCTAACTCCATGATAAAACAAAGATAAATGTAAAGATTTACATATATTTAAGAAATTATTCTCATTTACACTTCAGTTATTTCAATGACTTATGCTTTTGTTTAGATTGGACTAAATAATAGAGCATATTTTACCTCTATTTTCATTAGCGCTCTTTGCTATTAAAGAAAAGCCTGAGTGAGGCGATAGGTAACTAGAAGGTGCAACGGGTAGATCATGGATTGATTTACTTATGGCACGCCGGCAGCAAATATTTTTTGCCGGAACCCGTTATCAAGGAGGATAAAGTGGGACTTCGAATTAATACTAACGTGGCCTCCCTCAACGCCCAGAGGAATTTACGAGGAACACGTCTCTCGATGAACAAGTCATTGGAGAAATTAAGTTCTGGGCAAAGAATTAACCGAGCAGGAGATGATGCCGCTGGCCTGGCAATTTCAGAAAATCTCAAAGCTCAAGTCCGAGGCCTTAAGCAAGCCGAAAGAAATGCTGAAGATGGCATCTCTCTCGTTCAAATTGCTGAAGGTGCATTGAGTGAAGTCTCAAACATTCTTATTCGATTAAGAGAACTAGGCGTACAGGCCGCTTCAGATACCATTGGGTCTACTGAAAGAAAGTTCCTTAACGTTGAATTTGAACAATTGACTTCAGAAGTTGATCGTATTGCAAACTCGACTGAATTTAACCGCGTTCCGCTTCTCAATGGAACTGGTGCTGTCTTTGACATTCAAATTGGGACTCGAAATGACCCCATATCTGACAGACTGACCTTTGATGCCTCAAGTGCTGACGTAAACGTTGCCGCCCTTGGACTCAACTTGGCTTCAGTAGCTGACAAGATTTCTGCACAGAACTCTTTGTCCTCTATCGACCAAGCTATCATCTCTGTTTCAGGAATACGTGCCGACTTTGGTGCTCTTCAAAATAGACTCCAATCAACGGTGAATAATATTGCTGTTAGTGTAGAAAACCTATCTGCTGCCAACTCACGAGTGAGGGACACAGATATCGCAGCTGAAACTGCTGAACTCACAAGAAATAATATTCTGATGAGTGCCGGTACTTCAGTACTTTCTCAAGCCAATGCATCGACAAAGAATGCACTGACCTTGATTCAATCAGCGGCCCAAGGGTAACAACTAACTAATTAGTAATGGAGAATAAAATGAATAACAAATTCGGATGAAATAGGCTAAGCGAAAATTCTACCTGCAAGTAGTGATCGCTTAATAAAACAAGCTTACGAATATAAAAAGAAATGTTGGTTTATCCCCAATGCATGAAAACTATTATTAACTTATGGGCGGACATGAAGACCGCGACAATTTACAGGAGGTAAAGATGTGTAGAGGAGGATAGTCATGGGACTACGAATAAATACAAATGTACCGTCGCTTTCGGCGCAACGCTCTCTTGGTATGTCAAACCGGAGAATGAATAGCAACCTGAGGAAATTATCTTCGGGGGAAAGAATTACGCGTGCTGGTGACGATGCTGCAGGTTTAGCAATTAGTGAAAACTTGAAAGCGCAAATAAGAGGTGGCAGACAGGCGAAAAGAAACGCTAATGATGCAATCTCGTTAATACAAACGGCCGAAGGGGGCTTGAGTGAAATTTCTAATATCATCATCAGACTCAGAGAACTGTCAGTGCAAGCTGCCTCTGACACGATTGGTGATCAAGAAAGAGGTTTTACAAATATTGAATTCCAACAACTCAAAGAAGAGATTGATCGGATTTCAAAATCATCTGAATTCAACGGGACTAAGCTTCTCGATGGATCAGGGGGACTGCTTGAATTCCAAGTTGGTACTCGTAATGACCCCACACTCGATCGCTTGCGCTTCGATGGAACGA
>CALHBL010000175.1 GCA_937930825.1 uncultured Bacteriovoracaceae bacterium | reverse complement strand
CGAATGGTACTAAGGTTCAAGCTACGCGCCTTTAGGCGTGCTGCTTGAGTTCCTTTCCAGTAGCGGTATATAGTCCTCCTGCTTGAGTTTTCAAGTATTGAAAACTCACCTAAAGACTTGTATACCCGAATGGTACTAAGGTTCAAGCTACGCGCCTTTAGGCGTGCTGCTTGAGTTCCTTTCCAGTAGCGGTATATTGTCATTAACCGCGCGTAAACACAGGTCCTTGCTCAGTTGAGAGCTTCTTATTGTACTTATATCCATCTCTGTCAAACTCTAAGATTTCTCTTGGATCAGAGATTCTCTTATCGACGATATAGCGGGACATCATTCCTCTTGCTCTCTTGGCAAAGAGACCTATCATCTTAAAATCTCCATCTTTCTTCTCTTTAAACTGAGGAGTAATAATTTGAGCATCAAGTTTTTTCACATTCACAACAGTGAAGTATTCCTTGCTTGCTAGATTGATCAAGGTTTTCTCTTTCTTGAGCTCTGATTGGAGTTGGCCGGTAATAGTTTCACTCCAGAACTCATAGAGGTTTTTATTTCCGCTACAGGGGAGCTTCGTTCCCATTTCCAGGCGGTAAGGCTGAATTAAATCTAAGGGGCAAACGAGACCATAGAGGCCAGAGAGTATCCTTAGATGCTTTTGGGCAAAGCTTATTTCATCACTCTTCATTGTTTCAGCATCCAGCCCAACATAGGTATCCCCTTTAAAAGCGAATAGTGCTTGTTTGGAGTTCTCTAAATTGAAAGGAGGCTTAAACTTCTTGTAGCGTTTAATATTTAAGTCAGTAAGACTTTCACTTAATTTCATATGTTTTGAAATTTCATCCGGGCTACGCTTCTTAAGCTCTTTTATAAGTTGTTGAGACTTCTCAAGTTCTTTAAGTTGGGTGAACTTCTTGGTGGGGGCCGGTATTTCGAAGTTTAATTTCTTTGCTGGTGAAACAATTACGATCATCTCTTACTCCTCTATCAAAAGCTAGAATAGACCCATGGCCTTAGCTTGCTCCATTAATTTCTCTTTTTCCTCTTCACTCATATTGGCAACTTGTTCTTGAAGTTTTTGCATTTCTTTGGGATCCATTCCTTTCATCATTTCTTGTGCCTTTTCAAAACCTGCGGCATCAAGATTTGGCATGGCGCTTTTAAAGATTATTTTATCAGGGGTTTTTTCGTTCTCGATTCCTTGTGCCTTCATTTCTTCTAGAATGGTATTTAGGTTTTCGCCCTTACTTTCTGCAACTTCATACATTTTCTCTAGGGGGAGAGAAACTTTCTTACTAGGAAAACCATTACTCTTTAAGTTGCTTAATATTTGATCCTTCAGACCCATGATGACCTCACTCCTTAATACTCACTTTCTTCGTAGTTTAGTTTGAACTTGCTCGATGGGCAATCACCTTGTTTAATAAAGGGTTCATATTTGCTCATTTTGAGGCTTGGAATATCACTCTCTTTTGACTAATATTAGTACTTTAGAAGTAGCGGTACTTTATCTCAAGTCTCGGTATTTACCGCTCCTGGAAAGGAATTCAAACAGCTTGGGCTTGAATCTTAATACCATCCGGGTATTCAAGTCTTTAGGTGAGTTTTCAATACTTGAAAACTCAAACGATATGACTATATTAGTTGGAGTTACTATTGAGAGTTCATCAACCCTTTTATTTGATATTTTCGGCCTGGCTCATCGCTGTTATCGCCCTTCTTGGAAGTCTTTTCTTTAGTCAGGTCATGGAGTTTCCGCCCTGTGTTCTGTGTTGGTATCAGCGCATTGCCATGTACCCTTTGGTCTTAATATTATTTATTGGAGGTATGGATCGCTTGGATAGTGTTTTCATCTTTAGCTTCCCCCTTGCATTGATTGGCTGGTCAATTGCGCTCTTTCATAATTTACTACACTTCGAAATTATTCCTGAGACAGTATCGCCCTGTTTAGAAGGTGTCTCTTGTTCAACCGTTTATATTGAATGGGGTGGCTTTATCACAATTCCGCTTCTTTCATTCTTTAGCTTCTCTTTGATTTGTACTCTACTCTTAGTATTTAAAAGGAAATTCAAAAATGAAAAATAAAACATACTTATTCATCGGAGCTGCTGCACTACTCTTAGGTTCCTTCCTTTTGGGAATTAAATTCTACAAGGACGCGGAAAATAAAAAGAGCTCATTCTTAGCTCAGAGTAATTCAGAATTATTCATTCGCGACTATTCACCAAGGTTGGGGAGTCAAGAAGCTAAAGTATTCCTCGTTGAGTTTCTTGATCCCGAATGTGAAAGCTGTCGTCAATACTACCCTAGGGTTAAAGAGCTGCTTAAAACATATGAGGGAAAGGTTCAGTTGATTATTCGCTACGCCGCTTTTCATGGAAACTCTAAAGTTGCTATCGCTGCGGTTGAGGCCGCAAAAAAGCAAGATAAATACTGGGAGTCGTTAGAGCTTCTCTTTCAAACTCAGCCTCAGTGGGGAAGTCATCATAATCCACAGATTAATTTAATTTTTGAATTTCTACCAAGAGTTGGTGTTGATGTTGATAAGTTAAAAGTCGATATGAAGGATAGGTCTATTCAGGATATCATCGCGCAGGATATGAGTGACCTTAAGGCCGTTGGGGTAAAAGGAACACCGACCTTCTTTGTTAATGGTAAGAAACCAGCTAATTATAGTCTTCAGTCACTTGTGGATCTTATTGAAGCAGAGGTTGCGCTTGCTTATGGTAAGTAATGAAAGAAGTTCATGAGCTCTTGCTAAACTTGGCCAAGAAACCACCTCTTGTAAGAGAGGGCGGTAGTAGCATTCGAATAGGTTTAAGAGTGCCCGTTGTCCGAAAAATTTCTAAGAGTGAACTTTCATTTTCAGGAGATAGTAGAAAAGAGGTCTTATCCTATTGGGATACTCTCTGGAGAGAATCTTCTTATTTTGAGGCCATGAGCTTGGCCA
>CALHBL010000174.1 GCA_937930825.1 uncultured Bacteriovoracaceae bacterium | reverse complement strand
AACAAAGAGCAACTCGCTGGCCTTTTGGAAGCTGCAGAAACCTCACTCAAGAGTGTTTTTGAAAAGCAAAATGAGATTCTCTCATGAGCCAAGTATTCTACCTAGCAAGTGGAAATACTCATAAGGCAGAAGAGTTTTCACAGCTCTTTGATAACTCTATTTTAGATATTAAAGCAGCTGACGAAAAACTCGAGGTTATTGAAGATGGTCTAACTTTCAGGGAGAATGCCCTAAAGAAAGCTGAGGCCTATTTTGAGAAATTTGGAAAGCCAGTAATGTCAGATGATTCCGGCCTCATTGTTGAAGCCCTTCCAGATCAACTAGGAATACATACGGCCAGATATGGCGGGGAAGGCCTTGAGTCATCTCAAAGAAATGAGCTTTTACTCGACTCAATGAAGGAAATTGAAGAAGGGGGCATGAGGGCCGCCTACTTCGTTTGTGTACTTTGCTTCTACCTCAGTAAGTCAGAAATTTTCTTCTTTGAGGGGAGGGTACAAGGCCATATTTCTACTTCGATAAGTGGTGAGCAGGGCTTTGGCTATGATCCGGTTTTCATCCCAACTCATGGCCCAGAAGGTTTAACTCTTGCTGAGGTGCCAGAGTGGAAGAATGAGAACTCTCACCGTGCGGTGGCCTGTCAGCATGCTCAAAAATTCTTCAAAGAAAGGGTTGGACAAAACTGATGCTCTCCATTATAAACTAATTTCCAAGCTTTTAGTCGGAGCGTAGCGCAGCTTGGTAGCGCACTTGCTTTGGGAGCAAGGGGTCGCTGGTTCGAATCCAGTCGCTCCGACCATTCTTTACTATTTCTGTGAGTTTTGATTACACGTCCGCCAACCGACAACGCTCGCTTGGCACTGACGTTTCGCGCTCTCTTTACTTGAGAGTAAGCACCTATGCTTCAAAGCCCGCATCGCGGCCTTTGCCGCATGGCCGAGCTCCGACCATTCTTATTTGTGTTTTGCATGTAAAGTTCTAAGCTCACCATTCAAGCGCTTAAGGTCTTCAGCTGCTTCAGAAAAAAAGTCATTAGATTGATTAGTTTTTGAAAATGATGCGAAATACTTTTCGATCTTTTGAACTTCTAGTGATGATTGTATACCGACACTTTGCCATATCACTTCTTTTTCAGAGGCAGAGAAGTTTTCGAGATGATTGATTGCCAGAGTTACAAGGGCCTGTCCTGATGCCATTTCTGATTTTGCATTTCCTATAGTGCGGCGAAATCCAAATAGGTCTCTTGAGATACCCCTTAGCTGATCAAAGGTCTTTGTTCTTTTAATCAGATCCATAGCATCGTCTATTCTTTGAATATCATTCGTAAATTGATCCAAGAGAAGGTCAAGCTTATCTAATACTTGCATGGCTTCTTTAACTAAGACTTTAGCTGCAACCTTTGAGTATTCGCTACTATATTTTGAGCAGTTTGTATCAAAGGGGATGATTGAAGATACATTTGAGTTAAGAGTCATCCCTAATGGCGCAGAAGCGTTTGAGAAGGGGAGATTATTGCTAATAGCAAAAGTTTTATGAGTATCCATTGTTTCAAGTTTAGTCTTTAAAGCAGTCGTCGTGCGTAGACACTCTTTACTTGAAAGAGCATTGGCGTATAAAGAGGAAGTACATAGAATTCCTAGTGATAATGTTAAAATTATTTTCTTCATTTTAATCCACCTTATTTAATATATTAAGAAAAGAACCAGTCGTTAAATTTAAACCATTAACATCTAGAACCTTAGTGTTATCTTGGTTAACTAAAGAGGTCGTTAAGCATCCGCCAATGATCTCATTGGGCAAATACTCATTCTTATCTGAAAGAGAGGGCATGAGTAAGTGGCAATAAAAGGCTTACTACTTGCTCTTCGTTTCTCATTCTAAGTTAATCTCTTTAATAAAAATTTAACATAGAAGCTCACTGCTTATTACCTAAGGTGTAATAGTTCTTGAGCTGTCAAAAGATTAGGCACTTATAGGCGATAAGTACTCGAAAAAACAAACTCTGATGTGGCACCTCTATTGCTAGGTAATGACTACTATTATTAGAAATATGGAGACCTTATGATGTTTAAGAATATGTACTTGTTATTTTTGGCCCTTCTCTGTAGCGCTTCATTTGCTGGTCCCTATTCATACATAAAAAGAAATGGTCAATATTATAAAGTTAAAAGAAAAGTTTCATCTCAGAATAATTCTGAGACTGAGTTTAGGTATAGAAATAGTGATAGAGCAGAAAAAAGGTTCCTTATTAACGCAGGCCTTTCCTCATATGAATCAAGCGACAATGGAACACAAGAGCAACAAGACGAAGAACGTAATATTGGCCTAGAAGTAGGTGCAGCTTATAAGGTTTATCAAGGTGAAAATTTAAGTATCATTCCTGGTATTTACTATTCTGCAGCCGACCTAAGTGATTCACACGCTAATGAACCAGGGGTTCAAAATATGAAAGTGAAATCATCTGAATTTGGAGTGAATCTAAAGTTAGGATATGATTTTACGATTAATAACGGTCTTACTTTAAGACCTTTTATTTATGGTGGCTACTCAAGTGGCTCTGGAGATATTAGTGGTTCTGTGTATTCAAGCGATCATAATGATACGCTTAATTTTGAAGGAAGTGGAGATTTTAAAAGGAGTACTTTTGCTGTAGGTGCTGAGTTAGAGTTTAGTAATGGGCTAGCCCCCTATCTTAGAATAGAATCATCAAGATATTCATCTGATAACGGCATAAGAGTGAATATCAAAGGTCAAAATACAGGCGATCAAACGAGTTTTAATACAGGTTTTAGTGAAGAATCTGAAAGAACTATTGTTCTTGGGCTAGGTTACTGGTTTTAAACAGTAGACGGCCGCTTTATCTTAAAACTAAGAAAACTAGTTTTGATGAAGCAGCTAAGAAGTCACAGGCCCTTGAGCAATCGGAAGTAATTTATAGTGGGGCCGGAAGTTTCATAGTAAAGCCGATCATATTATTCTTAATAGGATGCCTGGCACCACATGCTCCCACTTGAACATTTTCAATGCTATCAAGTCCTTCATAGCGAGAGCAGAAACCTATCATTTCTCCATCA
>CALHBL010000173.1 GCA_937930825.1 uncultured Bacteriovoracaceae bacterium | reverse complement strand
TGAATAAGCCCTTAGGTGCGATGAAGATTACAGTACAGAAATTTTACCGTATTACTGGTGGTTCTACGCAGTATAAGGGAATAACTCCAGATATTATCCTTCCCGATCCAATGGGCTATGCAGAAAATAGAGAGCAGGATCTTGATTACTCTATCCCATGGGATAAAGTAAAAGCTCAGCCCTATGACCTTTGGAGTAAATTTGCTTATCAACTTCCTGTACTGAAAAAGAGAAGTACTAAGAGAGTTGGTAAGAGTGAGCGTTTTAGGAAAATTACAGAAAGTATTGAGTACTTGAAGAAGAGGAAGGATGACACAAAAGTTTCTCTTAACTTAAAGAAGGTTTTAGCTGAGGATGCGGCCAATAAGAAGATCACTGAAAAATTAAAGAATGAGGAAGAGAGTAAGGATATTAATGTTTCCCATTTCGAAGAGAGTCTTTTGGCCCACTCAAAAGTTGATAAAGCAGATAAGAAGCGCTGGATGGAGGACTTTGAGGAAAAGAAGAAAGACTGGGTAAAAGGCCTTACTAAGGACCCTATGATTGAAGAAACTCTTTTTATCATGGATGACATTATTCGCCAGGTTAAAGGCAAGAAACTGAGTATGGTGAAGTAGTTTTGAGTGATTTAATAGATAATTCAGAGGTTGAAAGAGTGCTTAATAAGCTGGAGTCACTTGAAGACGAATCTCTAGCAGTTAAATACTTAGCAAAGTTTAATGAAGCAACCAAGAGGCATGGCTCCCTTATCATGAATAGAGATGAAAAATTGTCTCATGATGAATGGGAGCAGGAGTGTAGAATTAGTAAAGGTAAACTAGACCAAGTACTTAAAGAAATTCAAGAACTATAGGATATTAAATGGCCGCAAGTAATCAGGATGATAGCTGGGATTTTAAAATAGATGATAAGGACCTTGAAGATGCAAGTCTAAAGACGAAGACAACAAAGGCCACAGGCAACGCACCATCAATAAGTGCTTTAAAGAAAACAAGTAGGAAACCAAAGAGTACGAAACTATCAGTTGATGTTCCTAAGAGAAAGAAGATTAGTCGGTCTGCTGTTGCAAAGAGAGATGCAGCAGCTGCTGCTTATGCCGAATTGATGCCTCCAGGGTTTCTTAGTCGAATTATGGCCACTCTATTTGATTATGGAATCATTGCCGGAGTCGGGGTAGGGTGCTATTTTTTAAAACCCCTCTTGAAGTATCACTACACAGAATTATTGGCCAGCCAAGGCATTAATCAAACTCTTGATCCTAAAACACTAGAGATTCTATTAACAGCGCCTAGTTTTATCATTCTAGTATTCTTACTTCACCTCGTACCAGCTATGAAGTTTAAAGCAACTATTGGTAAGAAGTTATTTAAAATGAGAATAGGCCACCACACAATAGGTGAGAGACCATCAAGTTTTTCTATTCTTTTAAGAGAAGGTCTTCTCAAACCGGTATCAATTGTAAGTGTCATAGGGCTCTTAATTGGTCTTAAGAATGACGGCAATCGGCCATTTCATGACATGGTTTGTGGAACAGCAATGTATATCGACGATTAAACGAATGAAAATTTTGTTAGACAGCCTATTAACCACCATTAGGTTTAAAATACTCATACTTCTTTGGTTTATGACACTAGCTTGCTTTGCTAAGAAGACTGTTGAATCCAGACGATATATTCTTAAAAAGCCAGGTAGAGAAGTTTCTCTAACAGCAGAGTTTTCAGGCCTTTCAAGGACAGATATGTATGACGATGATGTCGATAGATTTCGAATCGATAGTTATGAAATCACTGCAGAAGATGTTAAAGATAAAGCATACTATAAATTAACGATTAACTATAAAGAAGGCTCTTCTCAGCAGTCAATTACTTCCTTTGAAAGGTGCGAATATAAACTTAAACCAACTGAAGGTGATGATTGTGAATTCTATGGAAGTAACTATGTCGTTGAGACTAGTGACCTTACTGCAAAGGATTCTCCTTACGAGCGATTTGTTCCTTTAAACGAGGCTCCAACTTTAAAAGGGGCAATTGATCTGAGTTCTTTACTGAAAGAAGTTGATGGTTTAACTCGGTCTCCAGGACCTAATAGAGGGAAGAGCCCATGTCAGCTTAAAGAGGAGAGTCGATAAGTTTACTCCATGATGACTTCTAGCTGACGAGGCATCGATCGGCGTACAACTTCATCAGTTATTTTCTTTATTACATTTTGAGCTGTGAAGAGATTCACTCTATTGAGTAAGGTGACTATGATGAGGTCCATTTTTGGATAGTAGGATATTTCAGAGGCGTAACCTGTATTGAAGCCATCGTGCCAAACTCTAAGGCCTCTTTCTTTTTGATCCTCAAAGTAAAGACCATTTGCATAGTTCGTATCAGTCCTAACTTTAGATTCTTTGCTATGCTTATAAGCGATGAAGCTCTTTGGTATTACTGAATTTAGTGACGAAATCTCTCTCATCCAGATGAGCAGGTCATTGGTTGTGGAGTAAATATTATGAGAGCCTAGATGAATTGAAGAGTCTTGGCAGCAGTACTTAGAGAGGCGACCATCTTCATCATAGTAGTAGCCTTCGGCCATATCCTTAATAAGTTTAGAGCGGTGGTACACTCCTGAATTCTTCATTTCGAGGGGTTTAAAAATATAGTAGGAGAGAAATTTATCAAATTTGAAGCTTGTTATAATTTCAACAATACGTGCCAGAAAGTTAAATCCAATATTAGAGTAATTGAAAGTTCCGTAATTATTTGTCACGAGGTAAGGGTCTTTATACAGTTTACGTGTTAGCTCTATTAAGTTTTGACGCTCAGTTAAGCTATAGAGCCCACTATTTTGAAGATCTTTCTTAAGACCTGAGCGATGATTTAAGAGGTCTTGAATCTTTATCTTTGCCCAGGCATCTCGGTTATTTTTATGAAGTTTAGTGAGCGGTATATATTTTGAGATAGAGTCATTAAAAGATAATTTGCCCTTTGCCTCTAGAATATAGATTGCGGCCGCGGTAAATTGCTTAGACATTGAAGAAATAATAAATCTGGTCTTACTAGAATTTAAAACACCATGTTCACGACTGGCATGCCCCATGGAATCATCTATGATGGTCTGTCCATCTTTATAAACGAGAAGATTTCCAGAGAATTCTTCATTTGGAGATAGTTTCTTTATGAGGTTTTCAAGTCCATGATCTACTGAGTTTAACTCCATGTGAGAGGAAATATTCCGCTTATACTTGCTAGAAGTTAAAGAGCATGCAGTAATAAAAGTAATAAGCACAATGGAGAATATTATTTTTTTCAATTATAGACCTTGGTTAGTCTGACATCTTTGATGTGAGATATGTCATCAGTGGTAGAGTGAATTAATCAAACTGTAGTTTCTGCATAAAGTCAGCTTGAGAAGTAGCAGCATCAAGGGCCGTTGCCTTATCAATAATTTTATTTTCAAACAGCCACATAATATGCTGATCAAAGGATTGGGAGCCATTACCCCCGGGGCCAAATCCTTCTTGAATAATATCGACGATTCTCTCTAAAGGTTCTGAGCCCTCAATACATTCTCTGATACCAGGACCTGCAACCATTATTTCCTGAGCAATGGCGACACCTTTTCCTGTGGTTTTCTTTAGCATTCTTTGAGAAATCGTTCCCATTAAGTTTGTCGCCAAGCGCTTTCTTACGTCCTGTTGTTCCTCTGGGGGAAACATGGAGATTATTCTACCGATAGTTGTTAAGGCATTCGTAGTGTGAACGGTTGAAAAGACAGTGTGCCCGGTCTCTGCGGCCTTAAGGGCGATTTGAATTGTCTCTGGGTCTCTCATTTCTCCAATGAGGATAACATCGGGATCTTGGCGTAGTGCCTGTCTTAAAGCGATGGTAAAGTTCGCAGTATCTTTACCAACTTCTCTTTGAGTTACTCTCGATTTCTTCTGTGGGTGAAGATACTCTACAGGGTCTTCAACTGTTATGATGTGACAAGTTCTAGTTTCATTTATTTGATTAATCATTGCAGCTAGGGTTGTGGACTTCCCTGAACCCGTTGGACCAGTTACTAAGATAAGGCCTCTTCTTTCATTGGCCATTCTCCCAAGAACTGAAGGTAGACCCAAGTCTTTAAGAGAGGGAATTACATTCTTAACGATCCTAAAGATAAGCCCAATCTTCTTATCGTAGCGAAAGAAGTTGTAACGGATTCTACAAAGGCCTTGGATAGCAAAACCTCCATCATACTCATTTAAATTTTCTATATTTTCAATGAGCTCATTCTTAACCAGAACAATTTTTGATATTTCTAAAACATCCTCTGGACTGAAAACTTTAGTCTGAATAGGGATGAGCTCACCACTCAAGCGAAGACAAGGCTTCTCTCCAGATCTTATATGTATATCACTAGCATTATTATCAACTGCTACCTTAATAAGGCTCATAAGATTTTGTTTTGTAAAGGCCATAATTCCACCTAATTCTAGATCCTCATTCATTGAGAATATAAGCTAATAACTATTAGAACCTAATAGTAGCTTGGCATAAAGCAAAAAATATGCGCTGAGCACAAAAAATAGGAAACAAAGAATTATACTCAAATTATTTAGTCCCTCTAGTATGGAAAAGCTCTAAAAGCTTCGTATAGCGCTACTGGAAAGGAACTCAAGTCGCTCGCCTAACGGCGAGTAATTTAAGTCTTAGTACCATTCGGACATACAAGTCTTTAGGCGAGTTTTCAATGCTTGAAAACTAAAACGGTAGGGCCATATAATTAGTTTTGAACTTCAATGGACTTGAAAACTTGAAGAAGTAGAGTAGAAGTAATCTAATTTTAGATTATTAAAAGACTAGGGCATGAAGTGATTAAAAAGGTATTGGTGATTAGATTTTCAAGCTTTGGAGATATTATCCACACTAGGTCTATTGCTAAGGTCCTCAAAGAGGAACTTGGGGTTCAGCAGTTGGATTGGTTAGTGCGAAGTGATCTTGAAGGCGCGCTCATTGGTGACTTGTTCATTGATCATACCTTTGCCTTTGATAGAGGTTTGGGATTGACTGGCCTATTAAAGTTAGCAAAAGAGCTGGCCCGAGAAGATTATGACCTTGTTTATGATGCCCACAATAATATTCGCTCTTTCTTTGTTAGAACTACCATTTCTCTGTTTAGTTCTGCAGCAGTTGTCACTCGTTCAAAAGAGAGATTTAAACGATTCCTTCTCTTCTCACTAGGAATTAACCACTTCCCTAGGCCCTATAAGGCAATGGAGTCCTATTGGAAGCCGTTACAGCTTTATTTTCAGACAGATCATAAATTAGAACCTATTGATTGGCCTATAGAAGTGGATGATAAATACGCACAAATTATAAAAGAAGCGATCGTGCTTGTGCCTTCGACGGCGTGGCCTATGAAGAGTTGGCCGCAAGAGCATTGGAAGAAATTAATTACTCTCTTGGAAAAAGAGAGTTTT
>CALHBL010000172.1 GCA_937930825.1 uncultured Bacteriovoracaceae bacterium | reverse complement strand
TAAATAATATGAAGTGATGCGACGGGCATTTGGTCTGTCCAAATCAGATGAATCTAGTAAAACGGAGCATAGGTAATGATCAATTTAAAGAAGGGAAGTGTCCTCTTATTACTTTTACTACTTTCCTCCAATAGCAGTATCCTAGCTGAGGATACCCAATCTCACACTAGTACCGACTTCTATAGAGTCGAAAGAGAGGACGATATCCAGGAGAAATTAGTAGATGTGATGACTGACTCGATTGATGAGGTGATTAGCTACTTTGTAGACTCTGACACAAGCAAGAAATTAGAAATCCCAACTCCGGTAACTCTTAAGATAAAGAAGCTGAGGTCAAGACCAGCTTATGATATTAAAGGAAGAATCCTCTACCTTGGCCATCAAAAAGAAGAAGAATTCTCTTCGGACCGAGCGGCAAGATTAAGGGCCGTTCATGAGTATGGCCATGCTCTCTTTTCACGAAATACCAACAATAATTATAATCTGCCCTCATTTATGGATGCTCAGATCGTTAAAGGCTTTTGGGATAGTAAGGAGAGAAGTGGTCTCCTCTTTAGAAGAATAGATGAGCAGATGGACGAGTTCCGGGCCTTTACTCAAGGGGAAGTTTATTCAAATTTTACTGAAGAAGAAAGAGTTAAATACTTTAGTGACTTTGAGGCAGAGTCTGAAAGAATTAGCGATGAATCTAAAGCGGCGATGACTTCTCAAAGACTAGTTGAAAAAATGTTTTCTATGTATGCTGAGTTATTTGCCGACACAGTGGCAGTTCTCTTTGACGGAAAATTAGATGCTGTGGCAGAAGTGATTATATCTGAAAGTACTCGTGAGAGTACTCAGAAGAAAGCAGCGTTTCGCTCATTTGAAAACTCTATAGCTGTTGAAGGCTTTGAATGGGATGGTGACGTTCACTCAGTATTTGCACCGGCCCGCCAAATGATGGCAGACATGTTATTAGAGAAGATCGCAAAAGGTAAGAGTTCTTACGGAGCTTTCTTAGAGCAACTTCTTGAGATTCTAACTAAAGAGATTGAGGCCATCCTTATTCTTGAAGATGGTGTACTGAGAAGTAAAACGACTACAGTTAAAGAACTTAATACTAGTTTAATTGAAAAGCTTCATCTCTTAGAAAGCAGTGTCGATTAAGATGCAGATTCTTAGGCAAGCTTTATAGACTCTACTACCGCGTAGGAGCTTTTATGATCTTGAGAATCAAAGAGAACGAGCTCCTGAGCATCAAAGCTGACTTCTTGCTTCATTTTGCCATTATCTGCAAGTCTGGATAGGTTTTTTGCAGAGCGCATACGCGCAAGTGTAATGTGAGGGACAAAGGGTTTGTCATCATAGGAAATACTTAGATTATCAAGCTGTCTTCTCAGAGTTTGGGCCAAGGTCGTAATTTCTTGGCTTCCTTTTTCGCAACCCGCCCATAGAATCTTGCCTTCATCTAGGCTTGGAAAGGCCCCAAAGTTACGAATACTCATGCGAAAAGCTTCTCCCCAAGTAAAGACTTGAAGCAGGCCTTTAAGCTCTTCTAGCTTTCCAGGGTCTAACTGACCGATAAAGGCCAAGGTGTAATGCCATTTATTTTGAGAAACGAGCTTCTCTTCTTTGTAACGGCTTAAGCCCGGCCAGCTCTGTACTTTTAATTTCTTTTTGGCCTCTGGTGGGATTGGTATCCCTATAAAGTATCTTCCCATGGTCTTATTATAGCACAAGAGCTTGAAAATCTTCAGCTTCCATCATAATATCCCGTCACTATTAACGAGTAGTGACCAAAAATTAAGGAGATGTCATGGAAGTTGTAAAACTAGTAAAAGGTTTAACTATTGTAAAAAAGCGTAACGGACGTTTTGGGGTAAAGAACGCCAAAGGTAAATGGGTTAACGCTGAAGAGAAAGTAAAAGTTCTTCTTGGTGAAGGTCTTATTGCTGCACCAGTAGCAAAGAAAGCTCCTGCTAAAGAAGAAGTAGCTGAAGAAGCTCCTGCAGCGGATGCTCCAGCAGAATAATTTTTACAACCTCGGTCCAGCAATGGATCGGGGCCTTATTAGGACCAGTCGTTTTGAAATCAAAAATCTTATTTATCTATTGTCTTTCTTTCCTTTCATTGGCCAGTAGCGCCGCTGTCTTAAAAGTACTAGATCCTTGTACAGGTGAGCACTTGATCAATGAGAATATAACCAAAGAGTATGAGAGTGTAGGCGTCCTTACAGCGGAAGTTCTATCGTCTCTAGTAACTGACTTTTCCGGCTCAGAGCTTGGGGTCAATGCCATGTTTGGTACTCCTGTAGGAGAAGAAGCCCTCGAAATTATATCTCGCAGGAAGATGCGTGCTTACGGCTGGTGCTACTCTGTGAATGGTGTAAGTCCTGAAGTTTACCCATCTGACTTCCTCTTAAATAAATACGAGTCACAAGTGGTTGAGTGGTTCTATGGTTATGCAGACTACGACTCAGGCACTTGGAAGACCCAGTGTGAAAAGCTTCACCTCACTAAGCATCCCTTTATTTGTTCTAAGAGATAAGAAGGAAAATAAATTTGTGTCTGTTTTGTTGCGTCGCTCTGCCGCTGGGGTGTAAGTTGCGCCAGTCCTTTGTAAAGTCTCTGTCAATTCAGCAGCACAAACCTTGTAGAAAATAATCTAAGCACTATCTTGTATTTAACAAAAGATTGAGGAGTTGGCCTCGATCAAAAACAAGGTGGTACTGGTGATTACAACTCTACTTATTTCACAAGCACTTTTGCTTATTGGCGTATTTGCCATTCTCTATTTTCACCACACCAACTCACATCACAGAACTTCCCTCCAAACTGTTGTGACCAGTACCACAAATCCTGCAAAGAAAAACTCTAAAATCACTTAACTTCTGAATAGAAGACAAAGGGCAATGAGTAAAAAACGTTAATAATGACTCAAGAGATGTTTTCCTCCCAAAGTTTCATCATCTCTTGAACTGAATTTCTCCATGGTCAGGGGCCAGGCGCTATGAAAGCTCCTGGCCCCTTTTTCGTATTTCTCTTTCTGTTCTTTTTTCTGTACCAGGCATTTTTCTGTGCCTTTTTCTGTGCCAGGTACATGTTGTTATGCGGCTAAGGTACAAAACCTGTTGTTTACAGATTTACTTTGACTACTCATTCACTTAGTAAAATTTTGGATTACTTATGACCGTGGATATCTTTCTGCGGTACACCGTGTACCTGGCACTAAATCCGGCACTAAATCCTATGCCGTGTACCTGGCACTAAATCTCTAAATTTCGAAGATTTTAACTTTTTTGATAGAGAGACTACTAGGTGTCTACTCTTTTGATAGATTTTCAACGACTATGAAAGTCTTTCAAATTCTTATTTTCTAGCAAAGAAATCCCTTATGATAATTTTAGTACCAACAACCAGATATTGAACTTAAGGTAATACACACCACTTTTTGGACAATAGAAAATTCTTTAAGGAGAATTATCATGAAGAAAACTTTAGCAATGACACTTATCAGTTTAGTTACTCTCTCTACTCAAGCCTTTAGCCAAAAGCCTATGCACGTACATATGGCTGAAGTTACAGCTACTATTGAGGCTCAAAACCCTAGTATTGTAGTTGATACTATCGAGTCTATTACTGCAAGTGAGGTTTACTCTCTAACTTCTAAAGTATGTAGTACAGAGACGGCCTATGACCTCAATTCATTTAAAAGAGGTGTTTCGAGATACCTAGTGGGTTCAAAAAACAGATCTTACCTTATCATGCTTCATGGAAGGTCAACTCGAGGAACTGCGGTTCTTTGTGAAGATGTAACTGACAAAGAATTATAGATTGTGAGCAATGCCGCCTAATTTGGGCGGCATTCT
>CALHBL010000171.1 GCA_937930825.1 uncultured Bacteriovoracaceae bacterium | reverse complement strand
GAGGAAGGCTTCTTAAATAGAGAGGAGCTCCTTCCTAAAGACTTTATTGAAGTAAGGCCTTTTTCAAGAATACGCACAGCAATTTGGAAGAGCGAAGAAGTCGGTGAAATCTCTCAGCTTTATACCATTCAATCCCACTTAGTAGAGAATGATGAAGTAAAAAAGGCGGTTATTGAAGTGCTAGAGCAAGGACGAGAGTCTAAGTAGAAACTTTTCAATATTCAAGTCTTTATGTGAGTTTTCAATACTTGAAAACTCTTACTGAAGGACTCTATAAATATTTAAGAACCTAAACCGATAAGCCTAGGGTGAAGGTTGTCAGTCTTAGTTTCCCATTCTCTTTATTATTGAGCTCTCTACTGCTGAGCTCTTGTTTAGGGCTTCCTTCGGCAACAGATTCAAAATCCTTAGAAGAGGAACCTGCAATAACAGCTGGGGCAACAAATATTTCAGGCCTTATTGAAGGCACGCCTTCATCTGTTGGTTATGAAGGACTCGCCTATACTTTTACTCCCACCTCAATCTCTAGTGGGGTAGTGGTAACGGCCTCTAATTTACCAAGTTGGGCATCGATAAATGCTACAACAGGGGTTATCTCTGGAACTCCTAATACAACTGAACGAATAGACAATATCCAACTGACCGCAACGAAGGGCTCCACCTTTACTGTAATAGGCCCCTTCAGTTTACAAACTCTTGGTGATCCTCTTTTTACTTATCAATGGCATCTTTCTAATACCGGTCAAAGAAGCTTTGCTGCTAAGAGCGGGGTGGCCGGTAATGATTTAAATGTCACTGGGGTTTATGATGGGCTTATTACAGGTGTAGGAGTAACAGTCGCCGTTAGTGATTCAGGTCTTGAGATTTCTCATCCAGACCTCGATGACAACCTCTATACTAATAATCATAAGAACTATTTGGCCCCTTCTCCCTTCTTTGGTGACCCTAGTCCTATCGAGCTCTCTGGTGATCATGGAACAGGCGTGGCGGGCATCATTGCAGCAGAAGCATGGAATAGTATTGGCGGACGTGGGGTTGCTCCGGGGGTTTTGGTAGCTGGTTTAAATTATCTTGAAAGTGATTTTAGTAGTGAGGTTATATTGGATCAGGCCTCGGGAAATTACTCTCTTTTTAACTACTCTTATGGAAGTAGCTTTGTTCCCTACTCAATAGAGTGGGATGCTACTTACTCAGATCTCATTAATGATGGTTTTATCAACGGTAGAGGCACAAGAGGGGCCGTCTACATCAAGTCAGCAGGAAACTCTTATGCCGAGTGCGACTATCAATACTCTAATGCCTATCAAATTGAAGATGCTAACCTCTGTTTTTCTCATAATGCTAATATGGATAATGAAGGTGCCATCTCTAATATGCTTATCGTTGGAGCGCTTAATGCTTCTGGTAATCGTTCGAGTTACTCGTCAACAGGATCTAACCTCTGGGTTATGGGCTTTGGCGGAGAGTATGGTGAAGATGATCCTGCCATTATAACTGCTGATCTTCCAAGCTGTTCTTATGGCTATTCTCGCTCCAATGCCGGGAGTTCTAAATCTTCATTTGAAAGAGGTGAAGATGCTCTTAACTCTGATTGTGACTACACTCATACCTTTAACGGAACAAGTTCTGCAGCGCCTATGGTGACAGGTGTGATTGCCCTTATGCTTCAGGTGAATCCCAGTTTGAGCAGTAGAGATATTAAATATATTCTAGCGGCCACTGCTGCAACTGTTAGTGACTCAAATTTTGATGGAAGTCATCCCTTTTCTTCTGGTGGGTTCTTTGATCTGGACGGGCATACTTATGAACAAGGCTGGATGACAAATAGTGCTGGCTTTAAGTTTCATAATCACTTTGGTTTTGGCAGGATTGATGCCGAGGCAGCGGTTAATATGGCCAAGACCTATTCTTCAAGCTGGTCCGATCAAGTAATGCTTAATAGTGACTTTGACAATGCTGATTATGCAGTGACGGTCAATACGGCCATAGCAGATGAGTCTGCTAGCGGACTTTCAAGTACGCTCTTTGTAAGTGATTCTCTCACCATTGAAGGAGTTCAAGTGCTCGTCAACATAACTCATGGTCGACCAGGAGACTTAGGAATAGAACTGACTAGTCCAAGTGGTATGAAGAGTATTCTTCTTAATATTAATAATTCCATGCTGATCCCCCTTGATGATAGTGGCTCACCAGTATGGATTGCCGACTTAACGGACTTTGTTCTCAGTTCAAATGCTTTCTATGGCGAGAGCTCTAATGGAACGTGGACTCTAAAAGTAATCGATGCTCTTGGAGGATCGACAGGGACTGAGTATGACCTTGCCTCCTCGCAAACCGGTGTCTTAGTTGATTGGTCTTTAAATATTTTGGGGCGGTAGGTGATACTTCTCTTAGGTGATACATGACATTTGTTACAGCATTCTTAATTCCGGGTTTATATTTCTTATTTGTTACCTTTATGGCCTTTAAAAAGCGTCGGGAAGAAAAGAGTAAAATCTACGTATTTTCTGTTCTGTGCTTTCTCATTTCCATGGGCCTTGGGACACTCTTTATTTTTAATTCGAGGGGGTCTACCTCTGGAGTTGGTTTTCTCTTTCTACCGTGTTGCTCATTAGTTCCAGCTCTCTTAGGAGCTCTTCTTGGTTATCTTGTTATCCATGATAAGAAGTGCGTCTACAAAGTGATACCCGTAGCTCTTCTGATTCTTTATTTCTCCTATCTTATTTTTAAAATAGTTGAGGTCAAGCAAAGGAATCATAAAGCAGATATTAGTTACGCCAATCAGAGAGCTGAATTTAGTAAGGGTAGAGCGTGGGTTAGTAAGGTAGAGCAAGAAAATCCTGATCAGGCCTCTGCTCTCTTTGATAAAAAGATAAGAACGACAAAGAAGAAATCGATTCTCTTGGCGATCGCTAGGAGTCAGTTCTTAAGCACGGAGTCGTTGATAGAGCTCAGCAGATCCAAAGATATTGGAGTTGTGCTTGAAGTGATCTCTAACCCTAATACACCTGTAAGTGTTTTGGAAACCGTCTATAGGCAGAGTCAATATCCTAGCTATTTCTATACAAGTTTGGCCAGAAACCCTAGAACACCTAAAGTAATACTGGAAGATCTTTATAGTAAGAGGGAAGTTAATAGTGGGATTGAACCTGGTCTTGCTGGGAACTCAAAGCTGCCTGAAGAAATGGCATTGAAGATTCTCACTTCAAATAATCCGATTGTCCTTGTTCGTTTGGGCTCTAATAAAAGCTTGGATTGCTCTATTGTGAATAAGGTATGGAGTAAATTAAGTACTTTTGATCGTGGTAATATGAAACACAATATGAAATGGGCCGTTAAACTTACCCAGAAACGTCTTAACGAGTGCACCTTAAAAGAAGCTCAAAGAAAAAAGTAAACTTGGCACTGTTAAAAGGTCACTTATTACTCACAACTTTTCCTTTTCTATAATCAACTTTTTCACTATCTTTTAGAAGGCGATCAAAGACCCACTCTTTATCTACTAGTCGATAGAGGTACTTTTTCTTCTTCTCTTTTTCACCATCTACTTTATAAGTCAATTTAACTTCTGCCATCTTTACCTTACTATTGTATGAAGCCGTTGGTGAACCTAGGAAACCGCCTATTTCAATGCCTTTTCCTTTTTTAATATAAGGGGAAGCACTGTACTCTTTTTCTAATAGTTGGGATGCTTTGTATTTTAACTGAGTTGAATAGCCTTTCTTTCCTAACTCAAAAGGGTGTATTGGATTAGCTGTATTGATTTGAGGCTTATTCAACTCACGCCAAACAAGCCACTTATCTTTAACTTTTCTAAACTGTAGTTTCTTATAATCTTTCTCACCATTCTTTTCAAAATGAACTACGAGGTAGCCTGTATTATCTTTTTTGATATCATTGTAGTTCGCCATAGTAACATTTGTGTGCTTAAGAACTTTATCTGATAAAATCTTTTCTTTTTTGCTTATATACTCCGTCGCTAGGTACTTAAGATTTTCAAAGCTATTTGTCGATAGATCAGGATTACCGTCTATTAAAATAAATCCATCAACTTTGGCCTTGAATTGACCCTTTAGACTTGTGTTTACCTCATTACTTTTAGCAGTAAAGCTTATATTTCCAGAGAGATATTTATTCTTATATTTATCAAACTTAAGGTTGAGATCATACTTATTCATAAATATTTTTGAATCAGAAGAGGACTTACCTTTTATCTTCCATTTAACATGCACATGGGGCTTAGTGCCGAACTTGGTGTCGCCACTTTTAGAGATAAATGTTTTGCCTTGTGGAAGTATTCCTTTTTCTAAAA
>CALHBL010000170.1 GCA_937930825.1 uncultured Bacteriovoracaceae bacterium | reverse complement strand
ACAATTAAATTAACGATACCAGAGAACTTCTTAGCTTCTGTAGCTGTCTTTTCGACTTGCTTGACAAGGTTCTTCTTATTCACAAGCTCATTAAAGAGAGGAATAATACGTCTTCCACCTTCATCATATGACTTCGAAGCTGAGGGCTCATCTTTTTGTAGAATAACTTGATCATCGACCCAAATAGTAGAGGCCGAAACCTGCACTATTACACCTTGGTTATTTAAATCTTGAGTATTAGAAGTAGGGAGAGTGATATCCTTAGGGACATTCATAATAATGCCTGTTGCATTATAACTTTTGAGTAGAAAAACTAGCATAATGACGAGGATATCTAGAAGGGAAGTGATATCAATGTCAACAGGCTCCGCTTTTGCCCTTCTGCCTCTGTTACGAATAGATCTACTCAGCCTCACTGTCCTTGCCCCTTAGCTTCTTATATTTCCAAAAACTATTTTATCAAAAAGGTATTTAGCCTTAACATCAATTCCATCTTTATCTTTAATCCAAACTTCTTCGTCAGTATTTCGATATAAGCGAACGCTGTCCATGATTTTGACAATAACCTCGTAGTCAATATCTACTACTGGCTCTAAGACAATATCTCTTTCTTCTGCATGCTTCTTTTTGAGGTTTACAAGGTAGACGTGGAGCTCTTCCATGTCATACTCACCAGTTTCTGTTTTCTTTATCTTGCCCATAAAGTGCGAAGGAACACCTTTAAAAAGCTCAAAACCAGTGCCTTTCACTTTTATAGTTAGGGCAAGAGGATTCTTCTTATTCTTTGGCGGCTTTACTGCAACAATTGGCACATCACTTTGGACTTCGAAAACCTTGTTGAAGTTTGCTGACATCAATAAGAAGAAAATAAAGATAAATACTGCATCAAGGATTGGTATTAAGTTCAATCTCTTTACAGGTGCTTTTCTCTTTCTTCGACTTGGAGCTCTTAACACTTTCTACTCCTAAACTTTCTCGTTCTTAGTTCCAAGAAGATCAATAAGCTTTACAGAAAATTCATCGATCTCATTGATAATTTTCTCAGACTTAGAACTTAGGAATGTATGAAGCATCATTATTGATATGGCAGCTAGTAAACCTAGAAAGGTTGTATTCATGGCCTTTGATATACCTAGAGCAAGTAGCTCTGCTTTTTGAGCAGGGTCAGCTGATGCAACGGCGGCAAAAGATTGAATAAGTCCCTGTATAGTTCCAAGTAGTCCAAATAGAGTTGAAATATTAGCAATCATTTGAAGATAATTAAGTCTCAATTCAACTTTTGGAATTACTTCAAGAGATGTAGCATCAATCGCATTTTGGATTTGGCCAACACTCTGTGACGCTCTTTTAAGTCCACTTTTGAGAACCTTAGGAAGGGCAGCAACGGATCCTGAGCATACTCTTATCGCACCTTGAATATCATTAGAGAGAATGTAGCGCTGAAGTTCATTCATAAATGATGAACCATCCACATCAAACTTAAAACTTAGTTTCATAAACCTTTCAAGACTAATAGCAAGTCCGACGCCCCATATGAGTAAAATGACCCACATGAATACACCGCCGCCTTGAATAAAGTCTGCAATTGAGTTTACACCTGTTAATACTGCTGAGTTTTCTACTGAGCCTTCCATGATCGCATATCTCCTGTTCCTAGAAACGAATAATTTAAGGAATACTCACTTATTTTAAAGGAATTAAAATTTAAGTGTGGGATTTTATTAAGATGGAAAAGAATGCCCGTATTAAAGAAAGAAGATTTAAAGGAGGGAAAGAGTCAATTAATGGGAGTAGTTTTCTGGGAAGAGTTTTCTTTCAATCCCTTCGATCATTATATGAATACACTTAATATGTATTTCTTGAATTCTATCAGTGGTCTGGCTTGGCACTATAAGTGCAATGTCGACGAGGTCTTTTAATTTCCCCCCGTCTTTTCCTAGTAGGCCAATAGTTTTAACTTTCTTTGACTTGGCCATTTCAACGGCCTTGATTACATTCTCTGAGTTTCCTGAAGTTGATATGGCCAATAGGCAGTCACCAGCTTTTCCCCAACCCTCAACAAATCTTGAAAAGACAAACTCATAACCAAAGTCATTTGCAACACAGGACATGTGGCTAGGGTCTGCTATTGATACGGCACCCAAGGGCTTTCTGTCTTTTCTATAGCGGCCAGTGAGTTCCTCAGCGAAATGCATTGAATCGCATAATGAGCCACCATTACCACAGCTTATAACTCGGCCATCACTCTTAAAAGTATTAATCAAGCAGGATATTGCTGACTGAAGAGACTCATTGAAGCTTTGGTCTTCAATTGTCTTCTTTAAAGTCTCTTGTGCGTCAAGAAATGCTGAGTTTATGAAGGTCATAGTACTCTTCTTTTTTGAAAAGCTTTTTTAAGAGAGCTCTTCTATTTGTTTCTTTATTTCTTCTTTGGTTTGAACACCAACTAAGGTTTTAGCAGCTTCACCGCTTTTAAAGAAAATCATTGTTGGGATGCCACGAATTCCATACTGCTGAGCTAGTTCGCCATTATCATCCACATTACATTTTACAATTTTAGCTTTGCCGTCTAACTCGGAAGCTACCTCATCCAGAATAGGAGCAAGAGAGCGGCATGGTCCACACCATTCGGCCCAAAAGTCTACTAGGATCGGACCGTCTGCGTTAAGAACAGTTTCTTCGAAAGTACTCTTATCAACTTTTTCGACATTACTCATATTAACCTCTTTGTACTTTTTTAATATTAGAATTATTGCTAAACGTTAGTCTGCCCCCAAGATTAGTATAAATGGGTCCAAAAGCACAAGTGTTCTCTGTTTGGCAGCCTTTTTTTTTGGGGAGATGCAAAAAATAGCCGTGTCATGGGGCATAGTAATGGGATAGAATGGGCCATATGAATAATAGACGTTATTTTTTAAAAAAAGCGATTAATAGAGCTAAGCTAGCGAGATTTGTGGCCAAGGGCATAGATCTCTTTATTGTGCTCGTTCTGGCCGTCTTCTTTTATCCAGTCGGTCTTATCTTAAGTATTGTATACGTTGCCTTATCAGATAGCCTTCAAAATGGGCAGTCAGTTGGTAAGAAGTTTATGGGTTTCCAAGTCATTTCTTTAGAAGACGGTAAGCCATGCACAATCAAGCAATCAATAATTCGTAATACCCCCGTTTTGGTACCCCTAATTCTAGCAGTTTTTCCTTTAGTAGGCCTCTTCTTAGCGATCATCGCTGGCTCATTTCTTCTTGTGCTAGAAATATTCTTTCTCTTTAGATTAGATTCGGGTCATCGACTTGGTGATGTCATGGCAGATACTTCTGTCATGGGTCATGATGGGTCACAATTCGTTACGAAGAAAAAGAAGGATTCCAGCTGGTTTGCTGGTGGAGCTCCCACAGTCTAAGCTTGGCACCTATTCATCAACTTTGCTAAGGTATGGCCTTCTAAATTAAGGGGTTCATTAGTATGAAAAGACTCATCGTAGTTGATGTTAGTAATTATATCTTCAGGGCATTCTATGCAATTAGGCCGTTGAATGCTCCAGACGGTACTCCAGTCAATGCTGTCTACGGTGTTTTGACGATGTTCTTAAAGCTTCTTTCACAGTATCGGCCAACGCATATACTAATGGCCCGGGATACTTCCGGGGGCTCATTCAGAAATAAAATGTATGAAGAGTATAAGGCCAATAGGTCTGAGCCACCTGACGACTTAATTCCTCAATTCTCACTGATTAAAGAACTCATCGATAAGATGGGCTTGCCAGAAGCCTCTGATGATAACTATGAAGCTGATGATGTGATTGGTTCTGCTGTAACTCAATGGAAGGATCACTTCGATGAAATTTTAATTGCTTCAGGAGATAAAGACTTGATGCAATTCATCGGAGGCAATACTTTCATGCTCGATACGATGAAAGATAAGAAGTATGACGATGCTGGAGTTTTTGAAAAGATGGGGGTTCGCCCAGATCAGATCGTTGATTACCTCTCTATGGTTGGGGATAGTTCCGATAATATTCCTGGAATGCGGGGTATTGGAGCAAAGGGAGCTGCTAAACTTCTCCTTGAGCATGATACTTTTGAAAAATGCATTGAAGTTAAAGATACCTTCAAGGGTAAGAAGTTGACGACTGCTTTTGGTGAGCACCTTGAAGATGGCCTCTTGAGTAAGAAGCTCATACAGATTGTTACTGATGTAGATTTAAAAATGAAAGTTGAGAATGCAGAGGTTAAATTCTATCCTAGTGATGATTTGATCAACTTCTTAACGGGCTTAGGTTTTAAGTCAGCTGTAAATAAACTAGAGGACTTAAAGAAGGCAGAGTTTCATGCAGAAGGCGGTGAGCCTGAAGCAATCGCAAGACCTGACTCTATAACATTTAAAGTGATAGAAGTATTAACTCACGATGCATTTGAAAAAGTTCTTGAGTTAATTGACTCCGTTGATAGCTGCAGTATCCACACTGAGTATAGCAGTGGTGATATATTTGAAAGAAAGTTGAGCAGCTGTACTTTGTCTGTAGATGGAAAGACTGCTTATTATATTGATTTCACCAGTGGAGAGTTAGATGAAAGCGATGGTCTTAAGTTCTTAGAAAGGTCATGGGCAAGTTCGGAAATGGAGATCGCTGGAGAGCACTGGAAGAGAGATTGTTTCTTTGCTTTAAACCAAGGTATTGAAATTAAAGCTGAGATCTTCGATGTTACTCAAGTTCACTATATTATTGATGGTGGATCAAAGCATGACTTGATTAGTTTAGGGCAGAGATACTTCAGCACTGCGATTATAGAGAGAAATAAGAAGGACCCCTTCTTACTTGAGCTGAGTACTTCTGAAAAGGCTCAGTTCTGCGCGGCCCGATCTTGCTTGATTTTCTTATTGATAGATCCCTTTAAAAAAGAACTTGTGAATAACAATTTAGATGGCATTTATCATGAGTTGGATAAACCGGCGATCAAAGTACTATCTGCTATGGAGAGGGAAGGGATTCTCATCAATAAATCTATTTTTAAAGTATTAGAAGAGGAACTCATTGAAACAATTAAAGGGATAGAAGAGGAAGTCGCTCTTGTTACCGAGTGTGGGGACGACGAGAAAGTAAATTTAAATTCTCCTAAGCAAGTAGGAGAGTTACTTTTTAACAAACTTGGCCTTCCCGTAATAAAGAAAACTAAGACAGGTTACTCAACAGACTCAGAGGTCTTAGAGAAATTATCTCGCTCAAATGATTCACCTGTTCCGTCACTTATCCTAAAGTACAGGGAAAGTAGTAAACTATTAAACACATACGTTAGTGTGATCCCTAAGCTGGCCCATAAGAAGGATGGCCGAATACATGCCCACTTTAATCAGCATGTTGCTGTAACGGGAAGGCTTGCTTCAAATAATCCAAACTTACAAAATATACCTATTAAAACAGAAGTAGGCAGAAGAGTAAGAGAAGGTTTTGAAGCAAAAGAAGGGCATGTCTTATTGGCCGCAGATTATTCTCAAATTGAACTTCGCCTATTGGCCCACTTCTCTGAAGACCCAACGATGGTTTCAGCTTTTCTTAAGCATGAGGATATTCATAAGCAAACGGCTTCAGAAATTATGGGTGTGAGCTTAGATGAAGTGAGCTCTAGTGATCGCTCTAAAGCAAAAGCTGTGAACTTTGGTCTGATGTATGGACAAAGCTCATTTGGATTAGCGGCTCAGTTACTGATCTCTCGAAGCGAAGCTAAAGAGTATATCGACAATTATTTTAAAAACTTTTCTAGAGTAAAGAGTTATTTAGACTCACTTAAGGAAATAGCTGAAAAAGAAGGATATGCAGTAACTTTATCGGGGAGAAAGAGATTTCTTCCAGATATTCACTCTAAGAATAGGACAGTGAAGGCAATGGCCGAACGAATGGCCGTGAATAGTCCTATTCAGGGAACTGCTGCTGATATTATAAAATTAGCAATGCTTAAGATTGATCAAAAGATGAAAGAGAAATCCTTGAAGTCAAAGTTGATAATTCAAGTTCACGATGAGCTTGTTTTTGAGGTTCCTAAAGAGGAGCTAGAGGATGTTAAGGTCATAGTGAAAGATTTAATGGAGTCAGTTGTCGAGTTAAAAGTTCCTCTCATTGTCGATATGGAAATTGGGAAGAATTGGTACTCACTAGAAGAGGTCTAATGTCATCAGTGCTAAATGCTATTATATAGTCCTCTCCAGTAGTGGTACATATTTGGCTAATGCGTAGTCTCATTAAATAGTGACTGTAGCTATACGCGACACCTTTATCTTAGTCTAAAGCTTTGTAGATAATTGATTTTACAATAATTCCACTCTTTCTCAGGTGAGGTAAAGGTCTCTTCTTTAGAATTTGCCATGACTAATTGAGAAAGGATGAAAATATTATGAGAGTTCACCCTTGACAGTGGTTTTTCAGCTACCACCTTGTCAGTGCAATTAAGATTTAACTAATAATAACGCGCCTTGCTGGCGCCCCAAAAAATGGAGAAACATATGCAGGTAAGACCTTTGCAAGATCGTGTACTTGTCGAAAGACTTGAAGAAGAAACAAAAACAGCTGGTGGGATTATCATTCCTGATAATAACAAAGAGAAACCTGCTCAAGGTAAAATCGTTGCTGTTGGACCAGGGTATAGAAATAATGACGGTAGTGTTCGTGTTCTAGATGTTAAAGAAGGCGAAAAAATTCTCTTTGGAAAGTACGCAGGTACTGAAGTAAAAGTTGAAGGTAAAGATCTTCTTATAATGAGAGAAGAGGACATCCTTGGAGTTCTACACTAGAAGTAGAATGATACAGAAAAACCAATTAATTAATCCTGATAGGAGATAGAAATGGCAAAAGAATTAAAATATTCAGAAGACGCAAGAGGACTTATTCTTCACGGAGTAAACTCACTTGCTAATGCAGTTAAAGTAACTCTTGGACCAAAAGGTCGAAATGTTGTAATCCAAAAGTCTTTTGGTGCTCCTCATATTACTAAAGATGGTGTTTCTGTAGCTAGAGAAATCGAGCTAGAGAATAACTTTGAAAATATGGGCGCTCAAATGGTTAAAGAAGTTGCTCAGAAAACGAATGATGATGCAGGTGATGGTACAACAACTGCAACTGTACTTGCTCAAGCAATTTATAGAGAAGGCGTTAAGCTTGTAACTGCTGGCCATAATCCAATGGATCTTAAAAGAGGTATCGATGAGGCCGTTGGTCGTGTTGTTACTAAGCTTGCTGAAATTTCAAAAGAAGTTAAGTCTAACGAAGAGATTGCTCAAGTTGGAACTATTTCAGCTAATAACGATTCTGAAATCGGTGGGCTAATCGCTGAAGCAATGGATAAAGTTGGAAACAATGGCGTTATAACTATTGAAGAGTCAAAAACTGCTGAAACAACTCTTGATGTAGTTGAAGGGATGCAATTTGATCGCGGTTACCTTTCTCCTTACTTTGTAACTAATGCAGAGAAAATGGAAGTTGGTTTTGATAACGCAAATATTCTTATTACAGATAAGAAAATATCTAATCTTAAAGAGTTAGTTCCAATTCTTGAAAAATCTAATCAAACAAGTAAGCCTCTTCTTATTCTTGCTGAAGATGTAGAGGGTGAAGCTCTTACAACTTTAGTTGTGAATAAACTTCGTGGATCACTTAATGTTTGTGCTGTAAAAGCACCTGGTTTTGGTGATAGAAGAAAGGAAATGCTTAGAGATATCGCTGCCCTTACTGGTGGTACAGTAATCTCTGAAGAACTTGGAATGAGTTTAGAGACTGCTGAACTTAGTCACTTAGGTTCTGCTGGAAGAATTTCTATTGATAAAGAAAATACAACTATTGTTGATGGTTCTGGTGAGAAATCAGAAGTTAAAGCTCGAGTTTCTCAAATTCAAAAGCAAATTGAAGATACATCTTCAGATTATGATCGTGAAAAGCTACAAGAAAGACTTGCTAAGCTTGCCGGTGGTGTTGCAGTAATTAATGTTGGTGCACCAACAGAGTCTGAAATGAAAGAGAAGAAAGATAGAGTTGAAGATGCTCTTAATGCTACTCGCGCTGCTGTTGAAGAAGGTATTGTTGTTGGTGGTGGATCTGCACTTCTTCATGCAAGTAGTGTTCTTGAAGGCTTTGAAACATCAAGCATCGAGATGCAATTTGGTGTAAAAATTATTAGAAGAGCTCTTGAAGAGCCTCTCCGTCAAATTTCACACAACGCAGGCCTTGAAGGTTCGGTTGTTGTTAATGAAGTGAGAGGCAATAAATCAGCTTCTTGGGGTTATAATGCTCGCTTAGATAAGTACGAAGACCTCGTAAAAGCAGGTATTATCGACCCGACTAAAGTAACTCGTTCTGCATTACAAAACGCAGCTTCTATCGCGGCCCTAATGCTAACAACAGAAACAATGATCGCCGATATCCCAAAGGATGACGCTGCCGGTGGAATGCCTGGTGGTGGAATGCCTGGTGGCATGGGCGGAATGGGCGGCATGGGCGGCATGATGTAAGCGCTTGCACGCGTCAAAAGGCCGCTGGCCTTTTGACGAGTCGCTACCGCGCCCCTTAGAAAGGTAAGCTACTAGAGCGAAGCGAAGCAACAGCGGCCCCAGCCCCAAAAAAGCTAAGGCCAGCAAGAGCGAAGCGAAGCCCGAAACCTCGAAAAAAAGGCCAGTAGAGCAAAGCGAAGCAGTAAGGATTCTATCTCAAATAAGGAAGAACCCAAGCCGAAGCAATCAAACATTAAAAAACAAATCAAGGTCCTCTCAAGAGGGCCTTTTTTTTTGGCTAATAATAACCCTCTAAGGTATAACAGAGCACTATCAAGTGAAAGAAGGGCATTACTATGAATTGGAATAAAGAAAAAATTAAAAAAGAGATCATCTCTTATATACTTATTTTTGTAGGTGTTTTTGGCTTTAAGTCGACTTTCTTTGAGCCTAACCATATTCCTTCTGGTTCTATGCTGCCTTCAATGGCCATAGGAGATTTTATTCTCGTGAATAAAATGCAGTATGGACTAAAGGTTCCTTTTTCTGAATGGTTTGGGGACCCTATCTACCTTACTGAATTCAAGCAGCCAAAGCGCGGCGATATTATGGTTTTTGAGTACCCGAAGAATAGAAGTGTTCTCTATGTTAAAAGATTAGTGGCCCTTCCTGGCGATACAATTGAAGTTCTAAAGAATACTCGTGTCTTTGTTAATGATAAAGAAGTGAAAGGCGTCGAGGTCACTGGAGATCTTAGTAAAGAGCTCAGAGAGTTGTATGATGATAAAGGGCGAGATTTAGAAATGCGCTTTGAAAAGATTCAAAACGGTCCTATTAAACATATTATAGCTCATAATGATTCTGCCATGTTTCATCGTGATCAAATGAAAATTACAGTTCCTGCTGGTCACTACTTTATGATGGGTGACAATAGGGATTATTCTTCAGATTCACGAATTTGGGGTTTTGTTCCCCAGACCCATATCAGAGGCAAGGCGCTCTTTGTTTGGTTTAATATGGTC
>CALHBL010000169.1 GCA_937930825.1 uncultured Bacteriovoracaceae bacterium | reverse complement strand
TGTGGCTTGTTAAGGCAGGTATTAAATTTTCTGGAAATGCTAAAATCAAAAATCAAGATATTAGCGGCATCATTAAAGCAATGGAAGATAATGGAGGCAAAGGGGCCTTCCTTACTGTAAGAGAGAAGGGTAAAACTGTTAGTTTTATTATTGAGTGATACTTTTTTTATTCTGCTTTATAAGTAAACTCCACACTTTTGCGATTAAGTACGATTCTAAAGTGTGGACGTTAGAATACCTATGATTGAAAAAGCCTCTTTGTAGTTCGTCCTAAATCAATAGTTTCAAAATATTCAAATTCTATTTCTCTAACATACTCTAGATTCTTCCATAGAGAGTCATATCCAGGAGTAATTCTTAGAGGTCTTATTCTTCTTCTCCATCTTAGAATTTCTATATCGGTTGCTCTTCGCCGGTTGGTGGCCTTGCCAAAAAGTCTAATACCAGGAGAAGTTGAAAAGTTATTAAGCATCAATGACTTTAGCCAAAAGAACTTGCTACTATTGACTGCCATTACACAAACATTAGGATTTCTTTCTATATTTTCCTTAAGTTTTCCGGTGAAAATTTCAAAGTAAACCCCTTTGGGTTCCTTTGGATTCAATATCAAAGAGCCAATGGGTGTTATATGGGGAGTGCCGTTCTTTGAGACAGTTCCGAATGAATAATGGAATGAGCTAAGAAATGAGTTTTTAAAAATCTTATTTACTTCGGCCCAATTCTTTATTAAATTTTCATTCATATCTACCTTATACTATTTTGGTACTAGATTAGTTAGGCAGTATATCAATATTAAGCAATAGAGAAAAATTTGAATTCCTTTCATGGTTTATTCAAGTTCCTTGACGCGAAGAGATGACACGTGCTACCACTTGGGCATGAAAAATATCGGAACACTTTCTTTTTGCCTATTGGTTATTCTTGGTTGCTCTAGCGCTTCAGTTAAAGAGGTTAAGCTATCAGATGGGCAAGCTGGGTATGACGTAAAATGCCTTGGTGACCTTTCTAAATGTCAGCAAAGGGCAAAGGTTCTTTGCAGCGGTAAATACCTTATTCACAATACTTTTTCTGAAAATGCACTGGCTCAAGCACTCGAAAGAGATAGCCTAACCATGAGGCTTCAATGTGTTAATGACGTTGCTTCACTTGAGCAATGCTCTAAGACCGGCGTTAATTGCGTTCTTTAATTTCTTAAATAAAAAATCGAAATTTAAAAGAGATCCAGTTGATTCTTTTGAGAAGAAAGAGAGCTGCTATGTTGTTTCGAAGAATTCTTAGTCTTAGTTTCTAAAACTTCAGTTTTTACATAAGAGTCTTCAAAAGTCTGAATAACAAAGAAGGACATTTGAGGGTACTTTCGCTTTAAGAGCTTCATCTCTTCCGTGATCAATTCAACATTCTTAGGGTCATCATCAGACATACCAAAGCGGTGATAGGGGCTATTTCCATAAAGGCGAAGGGCCTCCTCAACACTCTGGTTGATGGCCTCTCTTTTGAGTTCTGCAACTCCGGCCTTAAGCGCCGGGTCTTTGAGCTCAGCTACGCGCACTTCTGGATTGGTCACGGGAAAAATACTTAAGTAATTGGGCGAATGGGGGAGATGACCTTCTCGCACGAGTAACTCTATGCCCTCACGAATGGTATCCTTATGGTGGCCTCTGGCGGTAATGACTGAAGTTGGCCTCTTATTAAAAGTTGCATGATAGAAGCAATTCCATGAAGGTGCCTTCCAAGAATAATCTGCTTGGGCAAGAACCTTTTCAATATCTGAGAGGAAGGTTTGCTTTCTTCTGACCATCTTATCAATGAAAGAAAGCTGCTGATCTCTAAAGTAGCGAAAAGAGCCTGTCTCATCATTATAATCAATTGTGTAATCTGCTAGGGGTCCCGATTTTCCAATATTGCTATGAAGCCGCGCCCATTCCCCGGAGCTTAGAGTTTTCTCTGAACCGGTAGTCTTATTAAAGATAACTATGGGCGTGCTCAGGTAGGCAACATTGTCATCAAAATCAAAGAAGTAAAAGCTTCTGCCACCAAGATGACCATTTCTATCTCTTTCTTGCGGACGCATGAAATCAAGCTCCATCTGAGCTTGGTTCGTTGGTACTCTCTTGCGGCTTAGACGAATTTTTACCATTTCTTAGACTCCGTGGGTCAGACTCTTAATCCTCTATTGCCCACACTTACCATTAGCATTGCACTTAATTGCTCGCAAGTATCAAGGCCAAAATGCTCACTTTTCATTGTCCTCTTTCTTGGAGGTGCACCAACGACTAAGCAGCTGTATAATAGTTTCAAAGTATTACACGCAGGAGGCCAGGGATGTCATTGGATCGTAGGGATTTTGTTAAATTTATAAGTGGGTCTGCCGTTGCAGCAGCGGCCATTCAATTTGGATGCACGAAGAACTCCTTAATGGGAATAAGTCCTTCAGAAGCGGATGAACTCCTGCTAGCAGAGGGATTCAGCTCAGATATCATAGTCTCATTTGGAGACTCAATCTCTCAAAGGGAGAGCTTTGGCGCCAATAATGACTATATTGCAGTGATACCCCTCAATAGTAAGAAGTCAGAAGTGATCATGTGGGTGAATCATGAGTATCCAGATCTTCCCTTTGGTTCGAAGTGGTTTGGCGGATCTCAGCGGACAAAGGATATGATAGATCAAGAGCGCAAGAGTGTTGGGGGCAGCTTGATTCATCTCAAAAAACAAGGGAGTAAATGGAAGCTTATTAAAGACTCTTCTTATAACCGTAGAGTTACTGGTGAAAGTAAAATACCATTAATTGCAGATAGAGAAATAGAGGGCTCTAAAGTGGCAGAGGGAACTTTTGCCAACTGTGCTGGAGGCGTAACTCCTTGGCAGACAGTTCTTACTTGTGAAGAGAACTACTTCTTATTCTATGGAGAAAGGGAGGATGGGACACGCAAAGTTTCAGAGGGGCGTCTTGGGTGGGAGAGTTTTTATCAAAACCCACCAGAGCATTATGGCTGGGTGGTAGAGGTTAACCCCCTCACTGGAGAAGCTAAGAAGTTAACGGGGCTTGGGCGCTTTGCTCATGAATGCGCTACCTGTATCCGAACAAATGATGGCAGAGTTGCTGTTTACTCTGGAGATGATAAGAGGGGAGAGTTTCTCTATAAGTTTATTTCTAACGATAAAGACTCTCTTGAAAAAGGAGAGCTCTTTGTTGCGGACATTAGAAAAGGCAAGTGGCTTTCCTTGGATAGAGATAAGAATGCTCTTTTAAAAGAAGAATTCAAAGACCAAACAGCTGTTCATACCTATGCTCGCCGTGCGGCCCGGCTAATTGGCGCTACAGAACTTGATCGCCCTGAGGATATAGAAGTAAATCCTAAAACTGGCGAAGTCTTTGTTTGCTTAACGAATAATAGTAAGCGAGAAAACTATCATGGAAGTATTTTAAAGATCACTCCAGAAAATAAAGATCACGGCTCCGAGAGTTTTAAGGCCCAAGACTTTCTAGTGGGAGGGGATCTCTTCTCTTGTCCCGATAATATGGCCTTTGATTCTCTTGGCAACCTATGGTTCTGCACCGATATTTCTGGTGGTAAAATGAATAAACCGCCCTATACAAAATTTAAAAATAACGGCCTCTTCTACGTTGCCATGAGTGGAAGAGACTCTGGAAAAGTTGTTCAGGTAGGCTCTGCTCCAAGAGATGCAGAGCTGACAGGACTGTGCTTTTCGCCTGATAACTCAACTCTCTTTCTTAGCGTGCAACATCCAGGGGAGAAGTCCAAGAGCTTAGAGAAGCTTCGTAGCCATTGGCCAAAGGGAGGTACTGAGATACCCCTTAGCTCTGTAGTTGCAATTAAGCTCCCCCCTATAATGACCAATGATAAAGCCTAGTGGCAGGGTCAAAATGCACCCGGTCGT
>CALHBL010000168.1 GCA_937930825.1 uncultured Bacteriovoracaceae bacterium | reverse complement strand
GAGGAGCAATATAAATGCCTGTATTAAGGTCTAGGTGCCCTCCATGACGAATTCCACTTGTGCTCATATCCTTATCGTAATTCTCCCTACTCACTCTCTTCTTTCTCCTTGGGCTTGGAACGAGGCTTCCATCATGACTCTCTTTATTTAGAGCAATAGAGTAATTATTCTTTAAGGATTGCTTACTCTTTAGCTTTCTTCCAGAGCTCAGGTTCTTATTGGCCTTAAGGGCCTTAAATTGAAGAGGGGAGATTTTCACGGGAGCAATAACTTTCTCATAGGAGGGAAAGGCCCCAGAAAAATGATTCTTTGGTACCGTCTTTGTCTTATAATGATTAAGGTCTTGCTCGAGGGCTGTCACATCTTGAGAGTAGCTAACACGCCTTCCTCCCTCATCAAACTCCTCTTTGATAGAATCATATATTTCTTCATCTGATCGCTTGTAAAGCTTAACACTTCCTTTCAATGTAATATTAGAGGTGATGTGGTTGTCCTTATTATAGACAACGACAAAGTCTGTTCCTCTCACACCTAATGCTGCACTTCTTGTTTTGATAATGAGCTTGTTAGTGTAACCAGGCTTAGGCTTACTTTTTGGATTCATGAATCCTCTGAGTTTACCATGAATGAGCTCTATGATTTTAGGTTTTTCTGGTTCGGTATGACTTAGAGCGATTGTACTCTTGGAGCCAATATTTATGACACCTTCGCCAGAGAGGAGGAGTCTCACATAACTCTTCTTAGCTGTTCTTATTAGGCCATTGCCTTTTAATATTTGACCTTTCCTAAGCTTAATAAGCTCTCCTCTGGGAGGCTTAAAATAAGCTCTTCCTTTGACGAGTTTAACCTGGGCAGTTTGAGCAAAGGTTAAACTTGTCAAAAAAATAAAACTAAGAAAAGTAATTTTTTTCAGGTTTATCATGAATAGAGTTAGGAGCGCTTTGAACTGATATTACGGAGCAGGCCGCTTTGGCCATGAGCTTATCATCATCAGAGCCAAAGAGGTTGGACATAAAAGCGTGGGGTGAGCCCCCAAAAATAAAGAGGTCATATTCGACAGTTTGAAGAAGGAGTTCTTGCACTGGTTTAGAACTCTTTTGCACAACGGTATTAGTTCTACTCTTACAGGCCTTAGCCAATTCAGCTAAAGAGCGCTCAAGCCTTTGTTCTTGGCCTTCATCAATTAAAGGATCTACTACGCTTATAAGTGTGATGTCTGCTCTATTTACTTCTGCTAAGTGATCAGCAGTGTTAATAACGACGGTATCATTTTCGTTGCCTTGGATATAGCAAAGAATTTTTCTAATATAGCGAACGCCAGCATCTCTGAAAATACCGAGATTGCAGCGAAGATGGCCTTTGAGCCATCCCATAGGATTGTGAATAGTGAAAGCTCCCGCGGTCTTTCCACGCCATTCAATTAGCAGCCATTGGCAGTGCAAACGCTGGGAGATGTGATAGACCGTTCTGGCCAAGTCGTGAGAAACCACAGGATCAAAAGTAATGGGTTCTTTCTTTTCAACGGCCATGGCAACCACTCTTCTTCTGAGGGATCTGAGTTCAGCTGGTTCGTCCATTAGGTCATTCAAGTCAGTCTGTTCGGGAACTTCTGTAATATGAGCAACTTCACAATTTGTGTGTTCTGCAAGGGCCACTCCCATCTCTATCAGCATTTCTGGTGAGCGCTCTTTTCCAAAGAGGGTCACAACCACATTGGCATCTTGAGAGAGATCCATATGTTCTAAGCGAGACCTAGGAGTTAGCGTTTGCTTTTCGGCGACAAGGTCTTGGCGCTTTCCCCTGATGCCAAGGACTCCTTTACGGTCAGTTTTCTTGCGAGAGTAAATGATAAAAATAAGAAGACCTGGAATTGAAATGGAGAGAATAGCAAAAGAGACAAACTTCAGTCCCATATAGGACAGAAGAAGTCCTGTGATAAGGATGCCGAATATTTGAGAAAAGGGATAGAGGGGCGACTTATAGGCAGGCTTATACCACTGAACCCGTGATTCCCTAAGAACGATAACAGCAATATTTTCGGCCATATAAATAATCAACATAAAAGCAGAGGCGAACTTGGCGATCTTTGCAACATCCATATTGAGCAGGACAAAGGCGACTACTAACCCAGAGAAGATAATACTCCACACTGGAGTTAAGAATTTTCGGTTGAGCTTTCCAAGAAAAGAAGGAAGGAGTTTATCTCTGGCCATGGCAAAGGGAAAACGGCTGGAAGCCAGTATTCCAGAGTTGGCCATGGAGCTCATGGTTATAACTGCAATTACCGCAGTAACCATCCCTAGCGTAGGACCTTGGATGTGAAGAGCAAGTGAATAGATGGGTTTGAGGTTATTTGCAATTTCCGAGGCCGGCAAATTTCCAAAGAGAAGGAAGGTCACGCCAGAGTAGATAAAAGTTACTAAGGCCAAGGAAATAAGGATACCACGGGGAAGGTTTGTTTCCGGATCTTTTATTTCTTCAGCAATGGCCGCCACTTTAGTAACTCCAGCATAGGAAACAAAGACTAGAGCAGTAGAAGTGGCAAGACCGCCCATACCCATGGGGAAGAGGGGGTCCATATGCTCTAAACTAAAGGTGAAAACTGAACCAACAGAAATTCCTGTAAGTAAAACAATGCAAAGGGCCACAACGGCCATGAGGATTCCAGAAACTTTTCCGACGCCTAAAATATTCAGAACAACAATGAGAAAGAGTATGAGTAGGCTGGTTGGAACAAGCTCCACTCCAGGAGCAAGCACCTTGAGGTAAGCTCCAAAGCCCATGAGGGCAAATGTAGATTTTAAAAGGAGAGAAAGCCAAAGCCCAAGACCTGAAATTGTCCCAACGACTGGCCCAAATGTTCTTTCGAGATAGACATAAGTTCCTCCGGAAGTTGGCATCGCTGTAGCAAGCTCGGCCTTTGAAAGAGCGGCCGGAAGAACAGATAATGAGGCGAGGATATAAGCGAGCCAAACTGAGGGACCGGTACTAACCGCGGCAATACCGGGAAGGACAAAGATACCACTGCCAAGCATAGCAGAAACTGATATGGAAACGACTGCGCCAAGGCCCAGTCTACGTTCTAGTTTTTTCACATACTTATGGTAGCTGATGAGGAAACGATGGGGCAAATCAATTCATGCCACCATCGTCTAAATAGTCGAAAAAAGGCTTAAAAAAGAAGAATTACTTCTTCTTTGGAGCAGCTTTCTTCGTTGTTTTCTTTTTTGCGACTTTCTTTGCTGCTTTCTTAGTAGTTTTCTTTGTTACTTTCTTGGCCGCTTTCTTAGTAGAAGCTTTCTTTGTGGCCTTCTTAGTTACCTTTTTCTTGGCGACTTTCTTCTTAGTTGTTTTTTTCTTGGTAGCTTTCTTAGTGGCCTTCTTTTTTGTCGCTTTCTTCTTAGTCGTCTTCTTCGGAAGGTAGGACTCTATAGTTTTTTGCAGCTTAGAGAGTTCTTTCTTGTGACCATTTAAGTAAGACTTTGCTTTTTTGATCTCAGAATTAACAGTTTTCTCAACTGTCTTCTCTAGGGATGCTTTTTCTTTCTTTAGTTTTTTGACAAGGCTTGGAATATCTTTATCGAGAATATTCTTGAAATCTTTTTCAGCATTCTTGATAAAAGAGTCGATCTTCTTTTGAACGTCTTTTACAGAACTCTGACCAGCACGAGCTAGTTCTTCGATCTCTTTCTTCATTTCTTTCCACTGCTTGAGGATAGTTTCTTTACTTTTGCTCGTCATTTCAATGTCCTTTTTAAACCTTTTTGGTGATTGGCACCCTGTAACCAAAACCAAAGCTTTTAGCCTTGATTTTTAGTATAGGGCAAAACTGCTTTCTCTTATACTCGCTTTTTGTGTATTGGCCATAGACCCGACTAACTTCTTCACGGTTGAAGCCAATTTTTACAAGGTCCTCAACTGAGTACTGGTAAGACAGAAAACCTTCCAAAATTGCATCTAACCTTTCATAGGGTGGGAGGCTTTGCGAGTCCACTTGATTATCACGAAGCTCTGCTGTCGGGGCCCTTGTCAGGTACTCTTCAGGAAGAAAGTCGTAATTATCCAAAATATAGCGAGTAAGCCTAAAGACTTCTGTCTTATAAAGATCACCTAGGATGCTGAGAGCTCCGACGCTATCTCCATAGAGAGTCGAATAACCAACCGCAATTTCAGACTTATTTGATGTATTGATCACCATACTTCCTGCTTGATTGGAGCGAGCATAGAGAATATTCCCTCTTAAGCGGCTTTGAATATTCTCGTCAGCTAAATCAATCAGAGGGGTTTTGAAGCTGTCTTTATACGCCTGTCCTACTGCGGAGTGGAGAAATTTAATGGGAAAGTGAGTGAGGGGAATTTCTAAGTTCTCACATAGCTTAACTGCTAATTCTGTTGATAAAGAGGAAGAGAATTTACTTGGCATATAGATAGCTTCCAAGCTTTGATGAGGTTTGAGTGATAATTTAAGAAGGCTCAAGACGAGTCCTGAATCTACTCCTCCAGAAAGAGCAACTGTAAACTTTGAAAAATGGCATTTACGGGCATACTCTTGCATACCAAAAGAGAGAGCTTCAATAACTTCTCTGCACTCAGAATCGCTCCATGGATGTAGCTTGGTGACTTCTTGGTCCACAACAAAGTCCGCATGAAAGAGGGACTCCCAGCTATTTTCAATATTGGCATGATCGTCTTTCTTTCTTTTCTTGCCAACAAACTTCCCAAGGGGAATGATCAGTATATCTTCCTCATAGGCTTTAGCCGTTGTAACGGCAGTCCCATCGGTATAGAAGCTTCTTCCATCAAAGATAATTTCATCCTCAGAGCCCACCCGATTGACATAAGCAAAGGGAGATTCAAAGAGGCAAGCAATCTCCTGGGCCCGGTCAATACGCTTCTTCATCTTCCCTATGAAGTAGGGGGAAGCCGATAAGTTAACGATGAGGTCGAGCTCGATACTTCCTAATTGCTCTTTGGCCAAATCTCTAAGCATTTCTATAGGATCAACCTTATGGGTTGAGCTAAACCACATATCTTCACAAATGAGCAGACCTATATTCTTGCCCGCGAAGTTAAGAATATGGGCCGTATCTCCGCCGATAAAGTATTTCTGCTCGTCAAAAATATCGTAATTGGGAAGCAGGCACTTAGTGTAAATGACCTTTAAGCCCTCTTTTGGGCAGACTTTAAACATCACATTCTTAATAAATAGGGGCAGCCCGTCGTCATCAAATTCATACTCAAGTCCTCCTAAGAGAACCTCTCTATTGGCCGGTAGGCTCGCTTCTTGGGTGACCCACTTATTAAACTCTTCTAAGTAGTGGTGATAACCCTCAATAAACTGCTTTTGCAGCACCAGATCTTGCAAGGGGTAGCCCGTAAGGAATAATTCCGGGAAAATAACCAATTCAGGCCCATTAGCAACAGGGGAAGTTACGCAGAAGCGTAGATCTTGGAAAATTTGCTCAAAATCACCGATAGTATGTTGAGTTTGGTTAAGCACTATTTGCATGTCTGATTCCTTGAGGGTAAAAACGGCATCTTAGCTGATTTATCGTTATTTTAGAAGGGAAGGCATTGATGAAGAACCCAAAAGTTTTAGTAGTTGGAGGAGGCCTGGCCGGTTGTGAAGCCGCACTTTATTTGGCCCGTCATGGAGTGAGTGTTGTCCTTGCTGAAGTGAAGAGAATTAAGGCCAATCCATCTCAGAAATCCAAAAGTTTTGCCGAGCTTGTTTGCACCAACTCGTTAAAGAGTAAGGACCCCAATAGTAGTCATGGGATTCTTAAGCATGAAATGAAAGGGCTTGGCTCCTTAGTTTTAGAAGTGGGTCTGAAGACTTCCGTTCCGGCCGGGGATGCTCTTGCCGTTGATAGAGAAGCTTTTTCTGCTCAAATTACTCAAGTAATGGAGGCGACAAAAGGTATTGAAGTTATTGATGTTGAAGTAAGTGATCCTATGGCCTTTGCTAAGAAGCACGGTTGTCACTTTACCATCATAGCTTCTGGTCCTTTGACGACGTCGCCACTTGAGAACTGGTTAGCAGAAAATATTGCAAAGGAAGACTTCTACTTCTACGATGCCATTGCACCGGTTGTTGATGCTGACTCTCTAGATTATTCAAAGCTCTATTTTAAAGACCGGCACAAGCCAGTTCCAGAAGAAGAAGGACTTGAGGCCGATTACCTTAATGCTCCTATGACTGAAGAGCAGTACTATACCTTTATAGAGGCCCTTGTTGAGTCAGAAAAAGTTCCTGCTCAAAAATTTGAAGATTATAAATTCTTTGAATCTTGCTTGCCGGTGGATATTATGGCCGAAAGAGGTAAGGAGACTGCGCGCTTCTCCTGTATGAAGCCAATCGGTTTAGAACTGCCTGACGGAACTCTTCCCTATGCCTGTGTTCAACTAAGAAAAGAAAATCTGATAGGAAGTGCTTTTAACCTTGTTGGTTTTCAAACTCGTCTTAAATATTCTGAACAGGTTCGAGTATTTAAAACTATTCCAGGTTTTGAGAAGGCGAGCTTTCTTCACCTTGGGAGTGTTCACCGCAATACTTTCCTCAACTCAGCTAAGGCCCTTAACTGGGACTTCTCCTCTAAGAAGTTTCCAGAACTCTTCTTTGCTGGTCAGATTACAGGGGTTGAAGGCTATACTGAATCCGCTTCTATTGGACTCTATGTCGCCTCTCAAGTTCTTCGGAAGATTCATGGGCATGAAGCCTATATATGGCCTGTGGACACTGGGATCGGAGCGCTTGTTAATTATGTGATGACGGCAAAGAAACCTAGTCCCAGTAATATCAATTTTGGGCTGCTGCCAAAGGTAGAATTAACAAAGGACGAGAGAAGGGATCGTAAGAATAGAAAGAAAGTGAAGAAAACAAAAGCGAGTGCCGCGGCTAGAGAGTCATTTGATAAGATCTTGCCAAATATTATTCCCCTCCATGAGAGTGTTTCAAGCAGGGTTTAGCTAATTGTTATTGTGCGCGGTGTTGTTGGATGTCTTCAGGTTTTTGCTGTGTCGCGAAAGGTTTTTTTTCCTTTTTGCACCATTAGAGTTAATTGGATATTCTAGGATCCATCCTTGGCGCGATTACAAAGAGTTGGCGGCCATTAGGATCAATAATTATCCGGTAAATAATACTGAGATCAAGGAGAGGTTAAAGTGGGTCAAAAGATAATTCTTCCAAAAGACTTAAAAGGAAAAAATGTTCTGGTTGCAGGAGCCGCAGGCTTTGTTCCTTCTACTTTATGTGAACTCTATTTGGGTCTCGGTGCAAACCTCGTTGGCTTAGATAATTTTGTAACAGGTTCTAAATCTAATATAGAAATTCTTTCAAAGTTTGATAATTTTGAGTTCATTGAATGTGATATTTCAAAAGGCCTTCCCGACTTTAAAGATACCAAGTTTGACTATGTTTTTTCACTAGCTTCACCTGCTTCGCCAATAGATTTCAAAGTCATTCCTCTAGAAATTATGGAAGTGAACTCAGTGGGGACAAAGAATCTTTTAGAGTTAAGTAAGAAAGATGGTGCTCGCTTCCTTGAAGCATCAACTTCAGAAGTTTATGGAGACCCTGAAATTCATCCTCAAGTTGAAGAATATGTTGGTTGTGTGAACCCCATTGGCATCCGCTCTCCCTATGATGAGTCAAAGAGATTTGCTGAGGCCTTAACCATGACTTACTATCGGCGTTACGGAGTGGACACAAGAATTGTTCGCATCTTTAATACCTATGGGCCGAGAATGCGCCCTGATGATGGAAGAGTTATTCCTAATTTTATTAATCAAGCCCTAAAAGGGGATAATATCACAATCTATGGTGATGGTTCTCAGACAAGAAGCTTTTCCTTTGTGACCGATACTGTTCAGGCCATTCACAATGTGATGTTTAGTGAAATTCATACTCCCTTTAACTGTGGGAATCCAGATGAGTACACAATAAAAGAGGCCGCAGAATTTATTATTAAAATACTAGGCAGTACATCTACACTTAGTTATCACCCTCTACCTGAGGATGACCCTAAGAA
>CALHBL010000167.1 GCA_937930825.1 uncultured Bacteriovoracaceae bacterium | reverse complement strand
GCATTAAAGAAGAATGTCGTCTGTAAATTGAGGTGATCGAGCTCAGAAATAATCCCGTCTTTATCGCTTCCACTAAGTCTTCCTTGAAACTTGCCATAGAATAGGCCTAGGCTTACTTGATCAAAGACTCTAATATCAAATCCAATTTGTCCAAGTAGACCAAGATAGCGTGCACTTAGCTGGACTCGAGGCGCAGATTTTACGGGAGCATCTTCAGCTAAGCTCAGGGATTCTTCCAAGAAAGATTCACTGCCGTCACTTACGAGAAGGCCTTCTTCTGGACGATCAGAAATCGCTTCACCAGGATTGGGGTTTTCAGCACTAAGTTCAAGAGTGGGACTGTCTGAGTTCTCTTCATTCATTTGATATTGGCGGCCATAGTCGGAAGTATCCCTTCCTTGGTCAGGGTTTTGGACCCCAAAAGATTCGGGCGTTGGAATTGATTCCATGAGGGGAACTGCTTTATTTTCAAGCTCTAGCTCAGCAATTTCTTCTTCAGTATTTTCTAAAAGTGTAGGATCTTCTCTTGTGTCAGAGGAAATAGGTAATTCATCTTCAGCGAGCTGTTCAAGATTTACTATTGGTTGCTCTCTTTCGATTTGCCCTTCTTCTCTTTCATCTGCCGCCAATTGATCTTCAGAGGAGTCTTCTTCGGGCAATGGCACTTCTGTCATTCCTTCTTCATTTTCAGTTTGATTTTCGGCTTTATTTTCAGTTTGATCTTCTTCAAATCCATCTACCAGCTCATCAGCTAAATCCTCACTAGGCAATTGTACTTTTGCTACGCTGCCTACAGCGGCCTCTTCACCAGTACTTGGATCAAGAGCAAAGGACGAACCAAGAAGGAAGAAACTAAGAAGAAGGCAGAGTGATTTAGTCATTGGTCTATACTCACTTTAAGATTGAGAAATTTTGCCTTTGCGCCAAAGACAAGGGATGAAATGGGACTCCCCTCTAGGCCTATGCCTGGGAGGGTGTATACTTGGTCTATATTAAATTTAATTTGCTTTAAAGCTGTAGACGTCTCGGTCATAAGATGGACTCCTCTCATCTCAATACTCATAGCTCGGGTAGGATTATCCCCACGATCTAAGTGGTCATCAATGGCCTTTGTAATATCAGCATCTATATGGCCAAGAGATTCCGTTAAGAAGTCCATTTCAATAAGCCCAAGTAATTGAACTGAACTCTTTACAAATTCTCTTACTTGGTTTTTCTGCTCCGTTGTACTCACATCATCAAAGAAGAGCATACCTCCTTCTTCTAAGACAAATTTTTTGAAAACTGTAATACTACTCTTAGGGTTTTCAATGATTTCATTTGACTCTATTACAATCCCTTTAATGGGCTGAATGCTAAAGAACTGGGTAAAGAGTTTTCCCTCTCGTTTTCCAAACTTCACTCTTCTTATTTGCTTAATGGCATCATTTAACTCATTATAAACTCGAGGACTAAAGGCCCCTTCAAAATTATCTAAGAGTTCACTTAAGTTTTCTTGCGATAATTCAAACTCACCTATTTCAGAAAAGTAGCGTAGAATATAGAGCACCAGTGTTGCTCCTCCACCTATTTCATATTCTTGGGTAATACTCTTGGCAACAACATTCACTTTGGCCAGCACATCTAACATCTGCTCGGAGTCTAAACCAATTACTTTTGAGGACTCTGCTTTAAAGAAGATTTCTCCTTCATCATTTCGCTTGGATAACCTGTCACTTAGATCCCCCTCTTGTGAAGCTGCTGAGTTTTCTTTTTGCGGTAATTGAGAATCTGACAGAGCTCTTTCTTGGGGAATCGCCAAGAAGACAATGGCCATAGCAATAAGAAAGCGAAGAACACTTTTCTTAGTCTGCTTTGAATGGAGCTTGGACTTCCTACTTGCCATGAATGCTAAATCCCCTCTTGTAAGAAAGATCGTATGATCCTTCAACGGCCGCTAGAAAGTTGGGCATTAAAGTCCCTAAAGACTGCCTTATTTTCGGCCATTGAATCACTCGATCTCCCTAAAAACATATACTTAGGCATTCTCACCATGAGCTGCCTACTCTATACAGAGCAAGATCTATGCCGACTAGTGATTGGACTACTTGGGCCCTGGGAATTTTTAAAGTGAGGAAGTCTCTAGACGATCGATAAAGTCCATCAGCGCCACAGGAATACTCTCCTTGAGCCAATTGATCTTGAGATGCTCTCTTAGATAACTATTGATCTGGTCTTCATCATCAAAGGAGGAAAGTTCAGAGGACTCATCAGTTCTTAAGGCCAGCTCCCTCTCTTCTAAGAGTGAGCGATCACTTGAGCAGCTCTTGCCACTGCTTTCACTCTCTTTAGAGGCATTGAAGGCCAAGCAGCCATAGGGCTTTGATTCAGGGGTCAGGGAGCAGCCTAAGTGCGTTTCTTTAAAGAAGGGACAAGTGTAGGTCCTTCTAAAGGCCCGGCCTGCACCAACATGGGGACCAGAGTCTAAGCGGAATTCTCTTATATTCTCTTTAAGCCGCGCTCTGAGCTCTTGATTGATCCGACCTTCTTTTCTTAAAAAGACAAACATATCCAAAGCTTCAACGGGCGTAACCTGCATAGAGTTAGCAACAAAGGTACAGCAGGTACCGGGGCATTGAGCGCAGGTAATGCCGTTGTGTTTAAGCTGCCCCATTGTACGCAGTAAAACCCCGCGCCTTACTTCAGAGCTGCTGTTAAATGATTTTAAAAGAGTCGTCTCGCTCAAGCTATGCCTTTAAAGGTTGAAGTTCTTTAAGGACAACTTAGCAAGGGGAAAATCAAACTGTAAAGAAATCAGAAATTAACTAGTTTAGATGGCCGGAATAAGACCAAAGAAATCAATTACTTTACTATAGAATTTAATGAGGCCTACTTTGATTCTATTATTCTTATGATCTCTTATGGCCTGCCACTCAGGACTACCCCACTCAGTAGCATTCTCTACATAGTGATCCAAGCTACTATTGATTTCACTTGCTATGCCTGAATCTGGCGCTATGTCGTCAACGGCTACGGCAATTTCTGTATTAAGATTACGTGAACGGGGATCAAGATTTGATGTACCCACAAGAGGAGTATGACCATCTGTTACGGTAAATTTAGCATGAAGAGTGCCATAGGCGGTACTTCCGTCTAAGTCCTCGTCGTCCATGCGGCCATAGGAATAGAGTTTTATTTGATCTGCTACAGGAGAATCTTTTAGTTCTTCGGCAAGCTTGGGCCCAAAAATACCATCCACCATCGCCTGGGCCACCATATTATCTGAGGTATTCACAGAGCTAGTAATCAAGCGGACTCTTCTTTGTGGATCTTCAGCGGCCCACTTTTTAAGAAAACTTATTTCTTCATCACTCAACCAAAGATAGGGTGAAATAATATCGATGGTATTTGTTGATTTCTCCATTTCACTTCTGAATCTATCAACTAAAGAATCTCCATTTCTTCTATTGTGCTTACCGAGGGGGTTTAAAAAGGCCTTCGTTTTGGTTACATTCTGAAGTTCATTAGTAATAGAAATAAGGCCCTCATCAAAGCCCTCATCAAGATAATTACCCTCTTGCATTTCGGCCATTCTAGCTGACGTGACGTCATTCTCTTCAAAGAGGTACCTCGCCCCCTCTCTCATTTCTTTATACTCTCTTCGTGCCCGCTTCTTAGTCATCAAGAAAATAAAGCGCTCAATCCTCTTATTAGCTAAGTAATAGAATATTTTATTATAGTAATCATTGAGCACATTACTCACTGTTGAGTCTTCACCTTGATGAGTAATATTCTTTATAATCATTTCTGCATCTTGAAATGTCTTACTCCCATCCGTGGAAAATCCATAGTAGTGATCACTCATATTACGCCCACCAATCATGGCCATAGAGTTTTCAGGAGAGAGTGCGTCTATCATTAATATTTTATCATGGGAGCGTCGGTTCATAGAAACCGCAATGATGGGATACTTATCGGCTTCATCTAAGAATAAGTTCTTACTCATCCGGTACCAATTTCTTACGTGGGTGCTTATATTAAAGAGTGGGTTAAAGACCACAGCATCTGCCTGGGCCCTCTCCTTCGTTAGGTTTCCCTTGGCATCTCTGATAAAGCCTCCTCTTAAGCTCGTTAGAGCTTTAAGATAAGGAGCGTCAGTTACTGAACCCAGACCGTCGTACATTATTCTTACTTTAACACCTCTTTTAATCGCCAGTCTTAATTCGTGAAGAAGGGCCTTACCAGAGTTATCATTTTTAAAAATATAGTAGGTTAAATCGATAGTAGCTTCGGCCTTTCTTATCATCATGATTTTTGAGAGGAATCCATCTTCTGGATTTAAAACCATTTTGGCCTTCCCCCTGATGGGAACGTGGGCCTTGGTATTAAATTCCTTTGTTGAATCAACGAAGTGAGAATACTTCTCTTTTAGAGCGGCCCTTCTTTTTAAAATTTGACCTAGAGAAAGAGGGTGCCGTTTCTTGAAAGGTGAGCGCTTCTTATACTGAACTTTATTGAGAACAGAGGTAACTAACTGACTGCAAGATTTCCTCTTATTTAAATCGCGGGTACTACTACTAATACTTCTCTTATTAGAGTCAAACAGAGGGTGAGAACTACAACCGATGAGGATGCAGAGAAATAAAATAGAAGTCATTATTCTAGAGTTACTCATAAGAACTTATCGGTAAGATTTATGAGCTCCTTTAGTCTACAGAACTCAGTAAATACAATATCTTAAGCCTGCTATTCTCTCTTTGTTCAGAGTTTAGACAATAGCGTATTGATTTCAAGGGAGCTATCCCCGCAAGGCCTTATCAGAGTAAGCTTTGATGAAAAGTCATAGACACTAGAGTCAGTCAGGAAATAAAAAATGAAACGAAGTATTCTTTTATTAAGTGCGCTCTTATTAATCTCATCATGCGGTAAGGATAATGAGCAGCAGAAAATTGGTACGATTGAGCATGGAGAATTCCTCTTAGGTGACAGCTCCCTCTTAAAAGTTTCTGCCGGCGGTGCCTTTCATAAGTATGACTTCGATGTTGCTACTGATGCTCACCAAAACCTCATTGCCCAACATGATGGAAGAAAGGTCGGAACAACCAGCTGCCTTGAGTATGATCAAGCTTTCTGCCTGAAGAGGAAGTATAATTTTAGCTACTTTGATCGTGAAGTTCACTTTGTTGGCACTCTTTATATTGAAGAACACCCTGAGCTCCTACCCATCAATTATTTTGAACAAGATCACGATGGAAATAACTCTTTGTCTTACCCCTATGCCGTAGCAAGGTACTGCAAAATTACTGTAGCCCAGAAAACCATTCACTCCCTTGTCTTTCAAGATTACAATTTTAGTTATGATATTCGCGAGCAAAATTTCATCAAGAAAATGAAGCTCAAAGAAAGGTCTAATAATTCCGTTACTATCTCTGGTATGATTCCTGTTAGCACTTCAAGAAATGAGAATATTTATACCGATACCATGAGAAATGGTTATCGCTCGAGTCAAAATTCAGTTGTAAGCCAAACGCACTATGCAGACAGTGATACAATCTTTCAAGGAATAGAGGCCAAGAGCGAGATCGATCGTTTCTTAGACAATGACAACCGCACTGTTGGTTTGGTTATACCGGATCTTATGGATTTACTTAACCCTTAATTTAAAATCACTTTTATAGTCATCCTTTTTGAGCTCTCAATATAACTGAATTATCGGAAACCTTAAGCTCCAATAATCCAGTAACAAGTGCTCACGCTACTCCATGGCCCCAGTGGAAGAAAACTTTGCAATAAAGACATCAAGTCCTGCATCACTGGCCTCACCGATAGTGTGAAATGTATCTCCAGCGATATAGATATTCCCAGAAGTACCTACAGCAACTGAAGAGACTGAATCAGAACCACTATTGTCTCCCCCAGCTGTACTAGTTGCACCTCCAAGTTGACTAACAAATTGAAGAGCTCCAGCAGAATTTAACTTCATAATAAAGGCATCATTACCACCACCATTAGCTTCCCCTAATGCGCCACCAGTAGTTCCTCCGCAGAAGACATTACCATCACTATCAGTTGCGACTCCAGAACATCTGTCATTGCCTGTGTTACTTCCAGCAGTTGTTGTCCCGCCAAGCTGAGTGACCCACTGAAGAGCGCCTGAAGTATTAAATTTCGCAATATAGGCATCATTACTTGTTGAGCCAACTTCACCCAGGTCACCACCAGTATAGCCTGCACAGAAGACATTTCCTGAGTTATCCACTGCGACTCCATTGCATATGTCATACCCAGTATTATCGGCGCCTACAGTAGAGGATACGGTAGTATCACCAAGTTGGCTTACCCATAGAAGAGCACCGGCCGAACTTACTTTCATAACAAAGATATCACTCGCGAAACCTGCTACTGCTTCACCTTCACCAAGATCTCCATCGGTATTTCCACCACAGTAGACATTCCCACTTGAATCAACGGCAACACCCATGCATTCGTCACCACCAGCACTTGCTCCAGCAACTCGCTCATTTGTAGTACCCACTTGAGTGAGCCACAGTATTGCACCAGCAGAATTTAATTTCACAATAAAGGCATCAGTACTACCACCATTTGTTTCA
>CALHBL010000166.1 GCA_937930825.1 uncultured Bacteriovoracaceae bacterium | reverse complement strand
CCTTAGATATATCTAAGAAAATCTGTCCCACTCCAGGAGAAGTCGCAGTTGTATAGGCCATCTTACAAACACCAAGGGTGCGCTTGTCTTTATTATCTGTAACACTTGTCAGCAGCCGGTTAGCGGAGTTAAGTAACCCTTCACTGGCCAATTGAAAGTTCGAAACTTTCTTAATATTGGTTTTAGTTTTTTCAAGTAAGGTTCCACTTTTCATAATGGCAAGGCTTCCACCACCAATAAGTGCAGCACCAATCATGACCTCTGTTAAACTTATTCCTCTTTTATTCATCACAAATCCCATATTTTAGTTAAGTTAGGCCTTTCTTTTTAATGAGGCGACGAGACGTCAATCGTTACAGTTGTTGTAATTGTTTTGACATTCAACTCTTGCTTGCCACCAATATCACCATCAAAATTAGATACTTTTTTCATAAGTCTAAAAGGCTCAAGATTACTCTTATTGGAGGTAGCATCGAGTTTATAAGCAATACTTCCAGCGGGTTCTGAATGCTGACTTATCGTCTGCTGTTCATCAATATTAGTCTCACTCCCGGCCTCCCAAGAGTTGGTGGTCGTTTTTACTTTTCTAATATTCTTCGTAACATTTTTTACAAATGTAGCGCACTTAACTTTGTCGACCCACTCAACAGAAGTATTAGGAAGGAGGTAGTCTGAAATAGGCACTATCACTGAGGTAGAAGCTCCGTTAACCACACCTTCTGCTTTAGCATCATAAACAATCTTCCTTTCATACTTAAGATCATAGATAACTCCAGGTCCTTCATTTTCAGCAACAGCAACAATATCCGTCGTCGCATCACCGTCAATAGTAAAAGGCCCTCGGCAAGATGGACTAGAGTGCTCACCCTTTGAAGAATCACATTGACTCAAACAAGAAGAGTCTGAGAATGACACCTTTGGAACAGCAATTGGTCGTTTAAAGAGGGAGGCCGAGTTGACTCTTTCTACACCTTTTCCACCAGTAGGAACTTGAAGTTCAACACTGACTTTCACTAAGTGGTGATCTTTATCGAGATTTTTTATGTCATCAGGTATATCACCAATAACCTCTTTTAAAGACTCATCATCGTTTACATCAACAAGTTCAAAAGAGACAACACCATCATAGCGAGAAATAATACTCTCTTTGAAATCAAAGGTGAGGACTTCATTATTCTTAATCTTCTTATAATGAAGATTCGCTAAGCCAAATTCTTCGGGATTATAATTACCCTCTTTCCTCTTTCCAGACCAGCGGCACTGATTCTCCCCTTGTCCATCATGCCAAGAAGACTTCCTACAGAGAATCAAGTTATTACTAATGAGAAAGCCTGCCACACTAAATAACTTCTTAGTTTCAACACGGCCTTTCAAAAACTTAAGTTGCTTGTTAGAGGAATCTTCACTTTTCTGGGTTTGCTTCATAACATAGGTAACTCCCCCGCCGACTACGGCAACGAATATCAATCCTATCGCTAATGCTGAGCCTCTATTAGACTTAATCATAATTGCACCCTACTTTCTTTATGTTTAGATTTTACTATTATATAGAGAATCTAATTTTTAACAATAACAATAACTTGCTTCTCTTATCTGCCGATTAAACACTTTATGAACAACAGCTTCAGCAATTTCTAAGAGCTTTATCTATAATAATTTCATCTCTTGACTATTTTAACACCACGCAACATCTTTTCTGTTAATATCCTCCTCATTAACAAAGAAGAGAGATAACTATGGGAAAAAACTTAGTTAAGTAAGAATCATAAGAAAGGGCCTACTGCCCAAAAATAGAGGAGCAAGGAATGAAGAAATTATTAATTGGATTAACTTTATTAACATCGCTCTCATCATTTGCCACTGAATACCTCTGTGTAGGTTTAGATAGTGGTTATGCTAAGGTCGAAGCTCGTGAAGCAGCTAAAAGTATAGGCTCATTGGGTGGTAATCAAGTCAGCATTGCTGATGATGGTTTCTCAGTAACCCTAACGATTCAAAATGGTAGCTTAGAAACTTCGGCATCAGCAGAGTCTGGCCCCATTACTCTTCAACAAAAGAGTGGTGATAAAGTCTCCTCTGTTGAATGCGCTTTTTCTCTGTAAGTTTTCAGAAAATACATCACCATTGCCTGAGTAAGAATAGATTTTTGATTCTTACTCAGGTAAAATTATCGATAAGAGATCAAATTATCCTCGTAAATACCCTTCACAACTTCTAAGATAGTCACAATTTACAAATAACAAAGTGAAGTCTAATGAAGCGAAGACAATTTATTTCAAGAGCTGGCAAAGCTCTTCTCGTATTTCAGAGTATTTCGCTAGGTTTTCAAGCCTCGGCTCAAACCATACAAGAAGATCAAATTATCATTGATAAAATAAAGGCCAACCCTCAATTTAAAGGGAGAACAATTACTCTCTTATATCCAAAAGGATCAAAGCCTAATTTAATTCCAATTGTAAGAGATTTTAAAGAACGCACCAATATTACAGTTAAACTAAGAGAAGGCTCGCTGGACAATATTGCCAGTGAGATACTCCTGCAGGATCGACTAGATAAACTGAATACCATTGATATCGCCCTCCCCTCAACCTTCTCTATTCCCGACCTAGCAGAAGCCGGGGTCATTGAAGACCTTACTTCTCTTGCAAAGAAATTTGAACCTGCAAACTTTAGAGACTCCTCACTGTATACTTTAGGTGACACCTACAATTCAAAGTTCTATGGATACCAGGCCGATGGCGATGCCTATATCATGTTCTATCACCGTGACTTCTTAGAAAATAAGAAGTTTCAGGTCCAATACCGCACGAAGTTTGGTGTTGACCTGGCCGTTCCCCAAACTTGGCAAGAATTAGACCGCCAAATTAAATTCTTCAACCGACCAAAAGAAGGTCTTTTTGGAGGAAGCCTTTTCAGAAATAAAGACTACTTGGCGTGGGAGTTCTGGGCGCGCCTCCATGCTAAGGGCGTCTATCCTGTTGATGAAAATATGAAACCTCGCTTCACCCAAAGAGAAGCTATAGAAGCTTTAACAGAATTAATTGAAACCTCTAAGTCCCTCTCTCCTCACAGCGCTAAAGATGGCCTCTTTGATAACTTTAAACATTTCTCACAGGGAAAGAGTTACTGCAATATAGGCTGGGGTGGTACTCAAAAATACTTACGCTCCTCAAATTCACTCATGAAAGGAAGAATCATCCACGCCCCTCTGCCTGGGGGAAACTTCGGTGGAAAGAATCTTTCTATTCCCTATTTTAATTGGGGCTGGAATTACGTAGTTTCTCGCAAATCGACTCAAAAAGAATTGGCCTACCTCTTTAGCTTATTTGCCAATACAGCAAGATTATCGACAAAGGCGGTTAGAGAAGAAGAAGGCTACTTTGATCCCCACCGAAGAGAGCACTATCAAGATAGTGCAATCAAAGAAACCTATGGTGATCGTTTTTTAAAAGTTCATCATTATAGCCTCAAAAATAGTATTCCCGACTTCTATATTAGAGGCCAGGGGGAATACTTTGAAGCATTGAAGCGTGCTATTCACCTTAGCAACACCCAAAAACTTGAACCCAAACTTGCCTTAAGCTTAGCGGCCAAGAAATGGGAACAACTGACATCAAAGCTAGGACGCGCCAACCAAATTAAGCAGTGGAAAAAGCTTAAGAACTCCTACCCTAAAGAGCTTAAGAAGGAGCTTAAATGAGGGATAAGAGTAAGAGTCTTGGGATTCAAATCACAATTATCATAATAGGTATAATAGCATCCCTAACTTACTATAAGACTGAAAAAGAGAGAATGATCGCCCAGAATTTAAAAAAATTTGAATTTGAATTTTCAATGCAATATTCAGAACTTCAAGAAAACTTTAAAGAAAAGAAATTGATTCTTAACTCAATTGAGAAATTCTTTGAAGCTTCTCAAAATATTAATTTAGCAGAGTTTAAAATCTTTACTGAAGAGATTATAGAAAATCCAGTAATTGAGACCATCTGCTGGTTTAATTCACAGGGCGAAAGCCTTATTGAACTAGAAGAAAGCTCACCTTGCCACAGCATTGATCTTCTTAAAGAAGCCCAAGTGATTCCAAGCGAGGTCCCCCTCTTTGCTCTGACTTCCTATGTACATTCTCGTGATGGTGAAAGAGGCGTAGTCACTCTTATATCAATACCGATAGATCTTGCTAGTCAAAAGAAGAACTTAATCTCCAAAGAGTATCTCTTGCTTCTCAACCAAAGCAGTAATAAGTTCGAAGGCCTCAACCTTAAAACTAAGAAGTTTATGCCCAATATTGAACCCATCCACAGCAGTAAGCAAATATTTATCCAAAAGAAAGTCATCGCTTCAGCTGATTTAAGAATGTACTACTTTGCCAGTAAAACTAAAGAGGATTTAAGCTCCTCCCAAGCCCGCTTTCTCTATACAGTTACCTTCCTCATCGCCCTAGTCTTCCTCATTGCTTCTTTCTATACAAAGGTTCTCTATGGCCAAAAAGCAATTGTTCAAGAAGAAGTGAGAAAGAAAACAGAAGACCTAAGAGAAGAAGTCAAGCAAAGAAAGCAAGCCCAACTTGAGGCAGAGAGGTACACTGAGCTCAAGGGCCAATTCATGGCCAATATGAGTCATGAGATAAGAACCCCCATGAATGCTATTCTAGGAATGATGGAACTCTTGTCAGGAACTGATCTTACAGCTGAACAGCTGGACTACCTAGAAGCCGCCAGAACCTCTGGTAATAGTCTCATGAGTTTACTCAATGATATCTTGGATTTTAGTAAAATTGAGTCAGGAAAATTAGAATTGAATGAAGACCAATTCTCTTTTACGACAGCATTAGATGAAGTTATAGAGCTCTTTGGGGCCGATCTTCAAAAGAAGAATATTACCCTTAAGAGAATCTTTAATGGTGCTGATTCACTGCTCATGGGTGATAAACGCCGCATACAGCAAGTGGCCATCAACCTGCTCAGTAACGCTATAAAGTTCACAGATGAAGGAGTGATCCTAATTCATTTAAATAACGAACCGATGGCCACTATCGATAGTAACAATGGTAAAATAAAGATCACGTTGAGCATTAAAGACAATGGTATTGGAATTTCTGAAGAAAATACCAACAAGCTCTTTCAATCCTTTTCGCAAGTCGACTCGTCAATCTCTAGGGAGTACGGAGGAACAGGTCTCGGTCTTGCCATCTCCAGTCACTTAATAGAAATGATGGGAGGAAAAATTAGTGTTCAAAGCCAGCTCGGAGTGGGGACAGAGTTTACAGTTACGCTCATCCTCGGCAAAGCGACTAGTGCTAACCAAGCTCCAGCTTTAAACTCCCCCGCTACTGTGAAATCTAATAAGGAATTCTGGCGCGATTTCCCTATTTCTATCTTAGTGGTCGAGGATAATGATATTAATCAAAAATTAATGAAGGCCTTTTTAAAGAAGCTTGGTTATGAAATTACAATTGCCTCTGATGGCCTAGAGGCCTGCCAAATTTGTGAATCATCACACTTTGACTTGGTTTTTATGGACCTACAAATGCCCATCATGGGAGGAATTGAGGCCACCGAAAAAATATTGGAAAGTATTAATAGACCACCAATCATTGTTGCAATGACGGCCAATGCTTTTGAAGAGGACAAGAGAAAGTCTTTCGAAGCAGGAATGAAGAGTTTCTTAACTAAACCAGTAAGGCTCAGGACCCTCAAAGATGTTATTAAGGAGCATTTTTCTAGTTAGTCTTGTAGTTTTGGAATAAAGAGTTCTAGCTCATCAAGGTAGTATTTCACGCGTTTATTTGCTTCTTGTATTAATTCTATTTGCTTTTGAAATTCGTGGGCCTTTGAAAACTCATGGGCCAAGAGCTCTTCGGGAAGAGCACTATTATAAACCTGCGTCTCTTCAAGTTCATCATCCTCTGAAATATCCTCAAACTCCTCCAATAACTCTTGAAGAGGATCAGTGAGGTCATCAGCAACCTCAGGTGGCCTTGTCGCTCTTTCGGCAAAGAGAACTACATTCTCATCCATGCCTACCGTTTCTGTTAAATCTTTCATCTATGAGATATTACCTATTAAAATGATGCCTTTAATCCAGCACTTATACCCTGCTTCACTCAGTAGAGTACCTACCCATATTCTCACAAGGACTACTAAAACACTCTAGTCCTTGAAATTACTTCTCACCTGTTCAAATTTCAGACAGTAAAGTTTGCCTCCCTTTATTGAAAAGAGCTTTGATTGCTATTATAGGGTATGAGCAACCCAAAGAGCTGCCTTCACTGTGCCTACTACTATTCCACCTTTGATCCCGTTAAGCCCCGAGGCTGTAAGTTCTATGGCTTTGAATCGAGAAGTTTTCCTAACTTAGTTGTGAAAAAGGAAAGTGGTGATGAATGCTCTGGTTTTAGCCCTTCCAAGCGAGTGAAGGCCCAAGAAAAAGCTGTAAAAGTTAGTTTAAATGATCCCAAGTATTGGTAGCTTACTGGCCGCTATCCCTTTCAAAGTGAGTTGGCCCTCTCCTTGCAATCATTCCCCCGCCTAAGCAAATCTTTTGTCCTGCAACTTCTTGATAGAGCACAATACTTTGACGAATTGTCACGGCCTTTTGAGCTGTTTTAAAGTAAATATGGGCAACTCCATCCACAACCTCTTCCAAGGTGCATTCTTGATCTTTTTGACGGTAGCGAATTTTTGCGAATAGCTTCATTGGTAGTTTTGATGGGGCCTGGCCTGTAACGAAGGAGAGCTCATTGGCCCACAGCTCATCACAGTAGAGGGCCGGATGTCCTTCCCCTCTTTCCACGACAATGACATTCCTCTCAATATCTTTACCAACGACAAACCAAGGTTCTCCCTGGCCTCCAAGGCCTAGGCCCTTGCGCTGTCCTATAGTATAGTAAGCAGCACCATCATGCTTGCCCACAACAGTCCCATCGAGAAGTTCAAAGTCTCCCTCTTTTAATTGAATATACTGGGAGAGAAAGTTTTTGAAATTTCTCTCCCCTATGAAGCAGATGCCCGTAGAGTCTTTCTTGGCCTTTGTTGCTAGATCATACTTTTGAGCAATTTCTCTCACTGCCGATTTTTCAAGATGGCCGATGGGAAAGAGAACTTTTTCTAAAACTCTTTGCTGCATAGTATAGAGAAAGTAGGTCTGGTCTTTATTAGCATCCACTCCTTTAACTAAGCATGATCTCCCCTCTATAACCTTATTTTGGCAATAGTGACCTGTCGCCAAGAAGTCCGCTCCTAACTCCATGGCCTTTTCAAAGAAGACTTTAAATTTAATTTCTCGGTTGCAGAGGATATCTGGATTGGGGGTATGACCCTGCTCGTACTCAGCTAAGAAGTGCTTGAAGACATTTTCTCGGTACTCTTCAATAAACTCTATAGCATAGTAAGGAATATCTAGCTTCTCACAGACTTTAACGACAT
>CALHBL010000165.1 GCA_937930825.1 uncultured Bacteriovoracaceae bacterium | reverse complement strand
AAAGTGAGATCAATGAAGGAAGCAGCTTTACAATCGAATTACCTAATACTCGCCTTAGGGCCTAGATCACCGCTACTGGAAAGGAACTCAAGCAGGTTGACCTTGAATCTTAGTACCATTTTGGCATACAAGTCTTTAGATGAATTTTCAATACTTGAATTTTCAATACTTGAAAACTCAAGCAGTTGGACTATATACCATTTCGATCTAGGTGAATTATAGGATAATGGCGTCTGCCTATAAGTTTCCTCATATAGATATCGGCCGATTTATTAATATAGGAATGATAATTCTTGCAGCCGATAACCTCAGCAGTTTTCATATGGTCATGCCAATCGAGCCTATTAGCTCCCTTAAAAAGACTATTTATATTACTTTGAATATGCTTAATATTCATAGTCGTTATTTCGTCAAGATAATCCCTGTTGGTCAACTTTTGACGCTCGCTAACCTCTCTTTCTATGACTTTGATATAATTTTGATGTGCTGGGCTTACGTCTTCAATCTTCTTATTGATCTCACCTAGAAGAAGTTCATAGGTATTAGCGGATTGTGCAATATTTAAGCGCTCTTTAATAAAGGATGCTTGATAAGAGGCCCAGTACTTTTGTTCTGCAGAGGCAGCTGCCTTGCTTGGTACAAATTCCTCATCCCACATATCACAGTAGTATTTATTGTGAAAATCGGATGTATGAGCGGTATAATTATTCCAAAACTCTTTGTAAGTGAACTCAGAATAGTGCTTCATTGCAGTTGCATAGGCATAGAACGTCAACGTCTCATTCTTAGCAGCTCCAGATTCCTGTAAACTGGTCTGCGCTCTTTTAATAGAGCGCTCCATTTTTACTAGTTTTCTATAATCTAAGTAAGTGACGATTCCTTTATCTGCAAGGGTCGCTAGGAGCACGGCGCCTCCTATTTTAAGAAGAGGAAAGCGCAAAATTCGCAGGGGCACCTTTTTAATGATCGCTCTATTTCTCATGGTTTCAATCGTGCGAAATCTATAATAGGCAAAGCTTTTTTCTGCATAAGTGATAAAGATATTGTAGGCAACAAGGCCGCCAAATAGACCGTATATAGTATTGTGGAAGCGTGACTCATTATAGCTCAGACCTACACTATCAATTTCATGGGAACTTAATAGGGCAGTGGCCGGTGGTATTGGTATTCTTAATTCTGAGAGCACTTTACTCTTGTCTTTTTCCTTCTTTGAGTCTTTTGCTCCTGCTCCGACATAACCTGTTCGGGTCAGACCAACTCTACCCCCTAATCCTGTCATCTTGCGAAGACTTCCGATGCCTTCTTTGGCCAATTTAAGCGCCCGTCCTTTTTGAATTCCATTTCTTAAAGCTGACATATCTCCTCTTATGGTCTTTGTGACCGACATATACACAAGGAGGCCAGAGAGTAGAGTTGCTGCAGGGCCTAGGGTTTCTGAAGTGCCAAAGAAGTCAGAAGTGTGGTTTCCAATATGAGAGAAGAATTTTTCAACCCACCGATCCTGTAATACTTGAACAAGAACTAAATTGCTAAGGTCATACTCTTTTTGAGTAAAAGAGAGGGCGTTCATCCAGTCCATATAGTTCTCTAATGTGCCAGTGAATATCTCTTTTCTAACTCTCTGATAGAGCTTACTGTTTTCTAATTCTTCTGCATTCGTTTTCAATGAGAGGAGCTTGTAGGAAATATAGACTTTCTGAGCTCTGTTAAGGCGTTGTCTGTCTGAAGAGTTAAGCCAGCTCTCAGTATCAACTTTCTGTATTTTCGAAGACCTACCCATTATGCTAGGTGAGTAGTTACTTGCGAAAGTACTTATCGTAGCAATACTTAACAATATTAAAAGAAGGCAGAGTGTTCTTGTCATTTACAACCTAATTCACGAGTTAAAAAAATTCATTATCAATGAGTAAATTATATATGACGCTCTTAAAGGGAATAAAAGGGGTGAAATATTTATAGGCCTTGACTCAAATTCATACAGCTTTCACGTTGAATAAGCGTGGGTACTCAAGTCTTTAGGTGAGTTTATAAAGACACGGGCGTTATTGCCCGTGACCTTATTTATTTAACTTTGAAGTTTCTCAGAGATGCGAAGGCATTATTCTTCAACGCCTTAGTCGGCGCTGCCGCTTTTGGCCGCTCACTCTTTTGTGGCCTCTTAGCATTGGCCGCAGGCCTTCTTTGCTGGACAGCTCCCTCAGTCTTTAGAGACAAAGAAATTCTGCCTCTTTGCTCATCGATTTCTAAAACTCTGGCCTTAACTGTTTGACCAACCTTGAGTACTTCTAAGGCATTATCAATAAAGCGATCGGCCATTTCTGACACGTGAACAAGACCGTTTTGCTTAATGCCGATATCTACGAAGGCACCAAATTGAGTAATATTAGTCACGATTCCTGGATAGAATTGACCAGGAGTAAGGTCTTTTAGGGTCTTAATATCTTTTCTAAAATCTGTGGATTTAAATTCTGTTCGAGGGTCTTGTGAAGGAGCTTTGAGGGATTTAATAATGTCATCAAAAGTAAACTCGCCTACCTCATCTTTAAAGGATGAGTCCTTGGCAAGCTTTTCGATGGAATCGGCCTTGCCAATCAGTTGCGCCACTTCAACGCCATTATTCTTGGCCCAAGATTCTATTAAGTGATAGCGCTCAGGATGAATGAAGGTAGCGTCCATGGGATTTTCACCACCGTAGATTCTAAGGAATCCTCCTGATTGCTCAAATACTTTCGGACTAAAGCGGGTTACCTCAAAGAGGTTTTGGCGGTTCTTAAAACCCCCAAGCTCTTCTCTCTTCTTGACAATATTCTTGGCCAGTCCTTCTCCAATTCCCGAGACATAGGCCAGAAGAGGTGCAGAGGCGGTATTAAGGTCGACGCCTACAAAGTTTACACAAGATTCAACCACGCCACTTAAGCTCTTCTTAAGACGGCTTTGGTTAACATCATGCTGATACTGGCCAACACCAATAGATTTTGGATCAATTTTTACAAGTTCGGCCAGGGGATCTTGGAATCTTCTTGCGATACTGACGGCCCCTCTTACGGTGGCATCTTTATCGGGGAATTCCTTCTTTGCTACTTCTGAAGTGGAGTAAATACTCGCCCCACTTTCATTAACAAGAGTTGCCTTAACACTTTCTTTTTTGACTTGATTAACATTCTCTTCAACCACGTGCAGAGTTTCTCGCCCAAATGTTCCATTTCCAATTGCGATATATTCGACTTTAAAGTGATCAATAAGCCGCTCAAGAATTTCCTTTGAGCCCTTAATATCATTCTTAGGCTCATGGGGGTAGATGACAGTATCAAAGAGGAGCTTGCCGGTGTTATCGACGATGACCGTCTTACAGCCTGTTCTAATTCCTGGATCTAGGGCCAGTACTGTCTTCGCCCCTAAATAAGGCTGTAAGAGAAGGTTCTTTAAATTGATGCCAAAGACATCAATGGCCGATTCATCAGAGAGCTTCTTAAGCTCACTTTTGATTTCTAAATCCAGGGAAGGGTGAATGGCCGTGCTGACGGCCTTTGTTGCCGTCTTCATTAAGAAGTCAAATGTCTCTAAGCTCTCCACGGGAAAGTACTTGGCGTGAATAGCGCCGACGCTTGATTCTTGGGGATAGCTAATTTCTACTTTGAGAATTTTTAAACTCATTCCTCTGCGGACTGCTAAGAATCTGTGGGCGGCCTTAGGGTTGGTGAGGTCCTTAATGGCCTGTGAAAATTCAAAGTAGTCTTTGAACTTTAAATAGTCTTTAACTTCTTCGGCATCTTTTCTCTTGGTGGCCACAAGATTGGCGTCTTTCCAATAATCCTTTCGAAGAACTTCTTTAAGTTCTATATCATGAGAGAACTTTTCTATTAAAATCGACTGGGCGCCTTTTAGGCAGTCTTCCCAAGTGGCAAATTTAAGATCGGCATTGAGGTATTTCTCTTTTTCTTTTTCAAGAGATTCAAGACTGAACTTTCCAGCTAATAGAGAATTGGCAAGGGGCTCAAGTCCGGCAGCAATAGCAAGCTGACCCTTGGTCTTCTTCTTTGATTTGTAGGGGGCATAAATATCTTCAAGTATATTGATCGTATCAGCGGCGAGAACTTTTACTTTTAATTCTGGAGTGAGCATTTCCATTTTTTCTAAGGCCTCTAGAATATAAGCTCTTCTTTTTTCTCTTTCTAGGTAGTTGTCATAGGCATCTTGAATGGCCCGAATCTCTTCTTCATCAAGGCCGCCGGTCATCTCCTTACGATAGCGAGTGATGAAGGGGACTGTACAGTCTTCGATGAGGAGTAGGTTGAGAACTGAAGCAACTTGCTTGGCAGAAATATTTGTAACTCTTGCGGCCTCGATGGCGGCCTGGGGTTCAATGACAACTTTTGACATACGCATTCCTCTCCTAAGAAAATGGGTGCTTTCCAGAGTACGTGAGAATATAGTGAGTGCCAACAGACTCAATGAATCTAGGAAATTTTTTTGAAAATTCTTGTTATAGGCAGAGGCGTTGCAGCACTGGGCTTTCTTGATAAACTGGTAAGGTCTGATCTTTTTGCGCAGGACCATATTGAACTTACTTGGGTCAGTGCTGGGGAAGGTTATCCTTCTTGTTCCCTAAATTCCACCGCTCTTGTGGCCTTGCAGGGGATCAAACAAGGGCTCTCACCCCTTGGAGATCTGCTTAATAAGAGCTACTTTACCGCAAGGGATTTTCTTGAAGCTGAGCGTCCTAATGGTGTTTACAAAGTAGAGCGTTATCATAAAAGTCCCGTTGAAAAACTCAATCACCGCTTTGGTCATTTGTTCAATGTACAAGAACATAATTTATTTAAGTGGCCAATTAATGACTGCGTTAAAGAAAGTGCTTATATCATTCACCCCTCTGACTTTCTGAGTTGGTGGCAAGAGCTTATTACCAAGTCCTTCAATTCAAACTCGAAATACGTGAATGATCTTATTACTGAGCTTGGGCCGCAAGTTGCCACAGGAGTTAAGGGCAAGTACCCCTTTGACCTTTGCATCGATGCAAGTGGCTCTCTAGGTTTAAAGCTAGGTTTAAAGAAGAGCGGAACAGAAGCACTTGGACACTATCTCGTTTTCAATAATGTCTTCTTTGATGACAAAGAAATAAATAAGTCGTTTGTCCTAACAACTGGCGGACAAAACTTTATTTATCAACATGAATACCGAAGCGTCGTTTTCGGTGGTACGGACGAGAAGGATGAGGTTCATTGCCCAAAATCTAGCGCCCTTAACTTGGCATTAAAAGAGACGCTTGAAGACTTTGCCTTTCTTAAGTTTAGGGGTGAGAAGAAAGTAGTGAGTGGTTCGCGCCATAGAGCTCCAAGAAGGATGCCTCAGGTTATTAAAGAGGGGAGGGTCATCCATATCATGGGTCTTTATAAGAATGGCTATACGGTTGGCCATGAGTTTGGGGAGCAAGTACTTTGTGATGTTCAGGCTTACTATGATGCTACTTTTGCTACGCGCTAGTTCAATAGTTCTTTCTTTTTCTTTTTTTAATGATTAAGATTCTCCCGTTTTAAGAACTTAGAATCAAGGTGTTTAGGCATGGGTAGAAAGTGGGCCAATATTGTTAAAAAGAAAGGCGCAGCGGATAAGCTAAGAGGTCAGATCTATACCAAGATTCTCTTTGAAGTTACTCGGGCGGTAAAGTCTGGCGGGGCAGAGCCTAGCAGTAATTTTCTTTTGAAATTGGCCCTAGATAAATGCAAGAAGAATAATGTGCCTAAAGATAATATCGATCGGGCCATTAAGAAGGGCCTTGGAGGAGAGGATGATGGTTACGCTGAAGTTATCTATGAGGGATACGGCCCTGGCGGCGTTGCTGTCTTAGTAGAATCTTTCACCAATAACCCAACCCGAACTGTGGCCAATGTTAGGCTCTACTTCAATAAAGTCAACGGATCTCTTGGGACAAGCGGCTCCCTTCAATTCATTTACAATCGAAAAGCAAGCTTTGAAGTTCCTGTAGAGGCCTTGAAAATGGATGAGGATGATTTCACTCTTGAACTGATCGATGCTGGAGCTGAAGAGATTGAAATTGAAGATGGCTTCTTTTGCATTAATGGGCCGATGGAAACCTTTGGCGCCATTTCAAAGAAGCTTGAAGAACTGGCCACTGCTCCAGAAGAAGCAGGCCTAGAACAAGTTCCCACCACATTTAAAGAAGTGGATGACGAGACCTATCAAGCGATTATGAAGCTTGTTGATAT
>CALHBL010000164.1 GCA_937930825.1 uncultured Bacteriovoracaceae bacterium | reverse complement strand
CACTTCAGAAGACCTAAAGCATAAGCCAACTCGCTTTGACGAAACGGGAAGTAATAGACATTTAAACTTCTGGCTTAGTCATGGAAGTGGTTTCATCTATATAAAAACTGGTGTTAATAAAGATGGATCTCTAAGATACAGAAGACCTACCACACCCCCAGCAATTGTCCACAACGGGCTTAAGAGAAAGCTCGATATTGACTACTCTTTTCATCACTTTAGAGTTCCTCATGTGGTTTGTAGCAAATACGGTCCTATTCACCGCTAGGGATAACTCTCTTTCATCGAGTACCGACCTTTAACCGGGCCAATCGATCTCGTATTATAAACTCACTGAAAGACTTGATTACTCGAATGGTACTAAAATTCAAGTTACGCGCCGCTAGGCGAGTAACTTGAACTCCTTTCTAGAAGTGGTATGCAAAAAGGAAAATAACTCTGGTACTCAAGTGCTAAGTCCCTATAATCGAGGATGAACCACTGACCTGAGAGCTCTAAATCAAAGAATATGTAGCTCCTAGAAAGGAGTGCATACTTGAAACTTACTAACCTGCTTAAAAATTCAAATTCGATGACTCGCTACACACTGGTCATCCTTCTTATCCTGATTACTTCCCCCCAGTCCCAAAGTAGAGAAGAACCGGCAAAGCCAATATTTTTGGCCAGAATTAGCTCTGACTATATTAAGAAGACTTACGACCTCTTAATAGATCTCAATCAGAGTAAACTCATCAGTGGAATAAAGACCCGAAATAATAAGAAGAATAAAATTAAGAATTACCCCGTTAATGTGCTTAATAAGCCTATCACTCTTGTTAAAGCAGCAGGGATAACTCTAGTTAGTCTTAGCTGTAAGAACTTCGGAACGAATAGAGGCTGTGACATCGAAATAGAATATCCAAGCAACCTCACCATAGGCCAATTTAAGATATTCAAGGCCAAGTTAGAACAAATAGATTCTCAATGGAAACTTACCCACAGAGGAATTCCCTTTACGAAGCTGCACCTTGAGTCTAAGAAATTCCTCGGACTACTGATCGGCATTAAGAAGATCATCCCCTCTCTTTAAAACTGCCCTTAAATAGTGGCTTACTTACAACTTATCAATAGTTTAAGCGCCTACTCTCATCAGCAATTGAAGTGGTTTTGACCTTTTCCCAAAGTAGTCCAAGATAGAGCTATGAGAAACTCTAAAATCGCTAAGGCCACAAGAGGAAGTTTAATTCATTTCATCAAAGGGCATCTCTTAGAGAGCTCCTTTGATAAAACCTATCTTCATTATTTTGGGATAGTGAATAACGACCGTCATCCTGACTTTGAGCTATGGTCAAAGTCTCACTTGAGCTACCTTAGTGAAGTTGAGATTATCCTCCTTCTCAATGATAGAGGTCTAAAAACGGTCCATAAAGACAGTGACAAAGAGTTAAAACAATTTCTGAAGTGGTGTGATCAACTTGAGCAGTTCTATCAGAATCATGAAAAACTGGGTGATGCTCTTCATATTTGGAAGTCTCATTGCCTCTTTCTCTTAGCGATCAAGAATGAGAGTAAGCTTCAAAGAAAATTATTGAAGGTGGCCCTAGCAGAGCTTCAGACCCTTACAGGAAAGGCCATAGAGACCCACCCTTACCTCTTCTACCTAAGAGGCCTTATCAACGTGGCGCTTAACGACTGGGAGGCCGCTACTTGCCAATTCCACCAAGCAAGTTCTTATACCCACAACCCGATGCTCTACAAGCTTCTGATTAAGATGTATATTCAGCTTGAAATGCCAGGAGTTTCCCACTTCTTTCAATCTAAACTAAAGGCCTTAAATAAAGATAATAACCGTAGTGCAATCCAAGCTTTGGAGCTTGTACCCGATAAGCAATAAGCTAGTTGAGACCCCTGTCTATCTAAAGATTAAACACTTAGAATATCCTTTGAGAAAATTTTTCATTCTTACACTGTCCTTCCTTCAAGTATTCTACTATCAAAGAAACTTTTAATAGGAGCTCCTCATCAAAACCTACAAATTGGTCATATCAATACTCATCCTAAGCTTTTGCACCCAGGCATTTAGCAGGACCGAGACCGTTGAGCTGACCCTAGGCCAAGGCATATTCGATTATGAGTGCTTACAAGAAACTTGTATTCAAGATCTACCAAGACTAAGCTTTGATGAAGTAAGGTCCAATGCAGGAAGGAATAGTCAAATGGTTTTCACTGCAAAGTATATCTCTGAAGAAAATGGTTCTCTTATTTTTAATAATCCCAGAATCGACAATAAACCCATATTAGATACAACAACTGCTTGCATAGAGTATAAGGAAAATATTCTAGGTTATGAAATTTGCCAGCAATTGAAGTCTATTGATATTCGAAATTTATTATGTACAAAGCTTGGTTTAAAATTCTCTGATAATACGGTTTATCATGGAATAGGTTATCATGGCCCAACTAGACACCCCATTGCCTACCGCTACAATACTGAGAGTGATCAGTGGTACTATCTTCGCCTTGGTAGTAACTTAGTATCAACAAGGAGCTACACAGCGATTCTTAATCTAAAGTGTAGAATTAATTAAAAAAGAAAAGTCTCTAGGGATGAGTAAGAATCTCTAGAGCGGCTAAGTCTTAGCTGGAGTAATGGAAGACTTCTTATCCTTCTTCTCTCCTTTAACCTCTGCTTTCACTTCCTCTATAAACTTCTTATAAGTTGGATCCTTACGCAGCCCGGACAAATCAGAATCCCTGTTGATATGGGCCCAATCATCGTAGCCACCAATGATCGCCATTCTTAAGTACTGCTTAGAAAGTTCATTCTTCTTGCCCTTTGAGTGAAGACACGCAAGATTATAGCAACCAACCGCCTCATCTAAGAAGCAGGCCTTGGTATAGAACTTACTGGCCTTGGCCAAATTCTTCTGTTGCTGATAGGCAAAGCCTAAGTTTGAACAAGCTGCACCTGAGCCCATATCGCAGGCCTTTAAGTAGAGCTCTTTTGCTTTTGTCTGCCTATTTAAATTTTCAGAGAGAATGGCCAGGTTTAAGCAAGCTTCCTTCTTCTCAGCAATACAGGCTTCCTCAAATGCTTTAAATGTTTCATCAAAGTTTTCTATATTATGCATGATTGAAAGAGAGAGCTTATAGTATTTCTGAGCTTCATCTTCACTGCCCCATGCTTTTTCCAACTCCCACATAGAGTAGCAAGCATAGGCACTCTTCTCATTACACAACTTTAGTATATGCCCTTTTCCTAACTTCTTATCCCCAAACTCAAACTCAGTTCGTCCGACCCAAACACAGCCTCTACTATCTTTTAAGTTACAGGCCTTTTGAAATAATGACATAACAAGAGGCTTAGTCTCTTCAATTTTTCCATTCTTTAAGAGGAAGAGTCCAAGGTCAGTACAGGCACTTGCGACGCCTTCTTGACACTTCTTCTGCAAGGCCTGCGAAGCCTTATCATCTAGACTGAGATCATTAACATTCTTACTATTAACAGAGATAATACGAGAGACGACTCGCTCTATTGTCACTCTTTTGATGCCTTCACTATGCATGAGATCTTCAAGCTTCTTGCCACTACTATTCACGTCCCAATTTATTTCTTTATACCATGAAGGAGGGTTCAGCTTAGCGGAACTTCCGTCTTCATTGAAGACCACCCCTTCCTTTGAGGTGAGAGGAATTCCAATATTTTTGTCCTTATGCTTTGCTAGGACAACACCGCTTTTTACAGCAACCAGCGTTTGGCCATCCTGGGTGGCGTGAATGAAGAATTCAGTTCCTCTCACACCCATAGATGCTGTTTTGGTTTTTACTTTTAAACGGTTCTTATCTTTTTTCTTATTCAAGTAATTAACGAGAATATTTCCCACATTGAGAGAGAAGTAGGATTTTTCTTCAAACTTATCATCAGGGTCTTGAGCAATTCCATCAATATTAAGCTCTGAACTCTCACCAAGCTTTAAACGAGACACATAGCCTTCACCAAAGCCCAAAATCACCATACTCTTATTCTTTGTTTTAAGAAGATCTTTAGCAATCAGAAAGTCACCCTTGAATATCTTCCTAGTCTCACCTGATCGGGTCATCTCAACATCACCCTTTTTAAAGATAACTTTATAGAGCTGATTCCCCGAAAACGCCGGAGCTGTAAGAACACTAATGATGACTATAAGAAAAGCTTTCATGGTAATTACCTTCATAGAAGTAGAGTTTGTATTTCTACTATTATAAAGGAAGAAGGAAACCTGAGGAAATCTATTAGGGAGTAAGAGCTTATTACCCTCCCCTTAGTTTAGGGCCAAAGAGAGCGAATCCTTTAAAAACAGTAGCTTAGTATTCCCAAGTAAATAACTCAAGCCCTAAATGAAGAGATAAAAAACAAATAAGGAGCGGCAATCAAAGGAGGCAATTAGCTAAATTTGACCACACAGTAGTTCTTCTTTCCCTTTCTCAGCACAAGTGAACTCTCGCTGGCCAAGTGACTCTTGGTTATTTTCAGCTCTGTTGAATCAACACTTAAGTTATTAATATAGACGCCCTTTTGATCAACGGACCTTCTGGCCTCTCCCTTGGATTTGAAAAGAGGAGTTTCTGCCAATACCTCAAGAATATTTAAACCACCCTCTAACTTACTCTTATCAAACTCTACACTGGGAACATGAGCAAAGAGGGATGCAACTTCTGAATCCGTTACGTTTTCGATCGTTCCGCCAAAGAAGAAACTAGTCGCCCTCAAGGCGGCCTCTAAGCCTTCCTTTCCGTGGGCCATTTCTACCACAGCTTCGGCCAATTCCTTTTGCGCTACTCTTCTATGAGGCTCATCTTCAGTCTGCTTCTTCAATTGTTCAATCTCTGCAAGCTCTTTAAAAGTATAGAATTTTAAGTAATCAATAACGCTCTTATCATCACTATTGAGTAAGTACTGATACATCTGATAGGGGCTCGTTACATTTGCATCGAGGTAGATCGTATTTCCTCCTTCCGATTTTCCAAACTTCTTAC
>CALHBL010000163.1 GCA_937930825.1 uncultured Bacteriovoracaceae bacterium | reverse complement strand
TGAATCAACAAAACTACATGCAACTTATGCAAAAATGCTAGGCTTCAATGACAACACTTGCACCTTAAGTTGGGATGATATTTTTGATGAATGCCGACCCGTTGGTTTAGATATGAAGAACTTTGTGAGAAGAGCTAAGTATCGTTATCTCCAAAATTATAACCCGGAGAAGAAAGGACGTTTAACCTCGAAGCAGTCCAGTGCATGGATTGCTAATCTTAAAAAAGAATTAAAAGATAAGCCAAAGGGAATTATAGCTTATAGGGCAAAGCAGTGGTGTCAGAGTAAGGAAAACTGTAGTAGTTTTTCACGTAGAGATTTAAATAAGCAGTTTAAAAATACCTGTAAAAAAGATAGAGAGCTTATACAACTTTTCTGTTCAGAAAAAGATAGGCTTTATGGAATCTCTTATTCGGAGGTTCCGCGAAGTTTACTTACTAACTCTAATGTCATGAGAGTTATTAATGAAGGTGGTTTTGCTCGTTCTTGCTTAACTCGTTATGCGGAGCTTTTTAAGAAGAAAGAATTTCGCTATGATTGGCTCACTGGTCTCTTCCCTATGGTTAAGTCTCACTTATCTAAAGAGAAGCGTGAGTATATGCAAGGGAATATCTTTCTACCAGGGGCACTTAAAGAGTTTGATGATAGAGGATTAACGGAATTCCTCTTCGTAGCACCCAAGAAAAAAATCGCCAAGGTTGTGCCTACACCTGTACCAACTGCGATCCCAACAGTTGCTCCTACTCCTATTCCTAAAGTCGCAGTGAAGCCAACACCAAAGCCTACTCCTGTACCGACGGTAAAACCAACACAAAAGCCTCTACCCTCACAGTTTGAACTGGCGCTAAGACGAATGAGAAAAAAGAGGCTTAAGAGTTCAGATGTTAATATGCCGTTATTTAAAAAAGAATTCGTTTTTGAGGAAAGGGTTCTTAAGGCAATTGAAGGGCCACTTAAAGATTTTCAAACGAGGAATGCTCTAAATGATATGAAAAAGTATGACAAGCTGGGGTCTAAGGTTCAACCAGTGCGTCTCCTTTTTCTAAAGCTAATGATTGATAAGGAATCTCATGTAGGCTTATGGAATATCGTTTCAGTACTAGGCGAACGATTCTATGTGATTAATGACTTAGAAAAGAAGTTAATCCCTGTTGTTATTCATCTTCATAATAGTTCGAAAACAAAGGGGAAGTGGCAAATTAGTATCGTTCGTGAATCAGACTTCATTAAAAGTAACCGAAAGAATAAAAAATAAAAAAGGGCCTCACAGCGAGGCCCTTCGATTCTTAATTTCTATCAGTGATTAGTTATACTGATTAGCAACGTTCTTAAGTCTCTTTGTAACAGTTCTGCTTAGGTCAAGTAAGAGAACGAAACCTGAGTTTTCACCGTTAGAGTCTTTACCAACAAGTGAGATATTACCAACATTTGCATTACCTGAGTAGTATCTTGCAGAGATGATATTATCTTGACCGATATCAAGGTTTACAGGAATGAATACACCAAAGAACTTAGGACCTAAGTAGAATGCCATATTCTTCCATTTTGGAATTGTAAAAGCTACAGCAGGAAGACTTCCCGTTGATACTCCTGGTAAGTTTCTTCCACCAGGAAGACTTTGAGGAGCTAATAACTGAAGGTCACCGTTGAATACATCCTGTAGAGAAACAGAGATATTCATAAGAGTTCCCGTTGACTGAAGGTCAGGGCTGATTTCAACATAAGAATTATCATACTTTGGAATTGCGTAACGTAGACCACCGTCTAATTGGATATTCTCAAAAGTCATTGAGATAAGAAGGTTGTCTTCTTGAAGCTCAAGGTTAGGACCTTTAACACCAGGAATTGAAAGTGAGCTTTCTCCTGATCCACAAGAAGTTCCAAAAGCAGCTGATACAACGATCATTGCAGTTACGAGGTGATTTTTTGACTTAGATACGTTTAAAAAGTTCATGTTTTTCTCTCAAAAGAAACGTCGTTTCTTTTGATGACCAATACTTTCTTTACAACTTACGAACAACTTTAACTAACGTACAACAGAAAATCGTGATCAAATATTCATTAAATAACTAATGCCGTAATTGACATAAGCAGTCTTGTATTTCTTTCTTAACCACATCCTAGCAGTTTCAGAAATCAGATCAATATAGAAATCTAAATAATTCAAATAAATGTTGAGGAAAAATTCTAAAATCAAAAATGGCTAAAAAAACAAATACTTCCAAAGCAAAGGTACGATAGTTATACTACTTTTTTTTCTTTCACTTATTTATTTAGGAGTTGAGAATCTGCCAACTTTCTGGGTAATAGGCCGAATATTGCCGCTAATGAGATTCTTGTTCTTAATTTTGCTATCCTAGTAAGACGTTATGGACTCTTTAAGAATATTTAAGACATTTAAAGGCAGCTCAAAAGTTAAAAGTGGTGGTGGGCAGTCACAGAAGCCTCAATCATCCACTGGCTCAGGCCATACTGTCATGAGAGAGCGTTCCTTAGATGAGAAGCCAAGCGTTTCTAAGTCTGAGATATTGGCAAAGTTAGAAAAAGCTAAAGGTCCTGTACGTAAAAATACCAAAATTCAGGGTCAGCGCTTTGGAGATGGCTTTTTGAAAGAGGTTAATGCGTCACCAAAGAAAGAAGTTCGCGGTGATCTTAAGAGTAATGATCCTACTGACTCTTTAACTACTGAAAAACTCAAAGGTATGCTTCATTCAAATGTTGTGAACTTCAGCGGTAAAGAAAAAGAGATTCTAAGTAAAATTCTTGGGAAGTAGCTTATTTTTGATCTAGCATAAGTTCTAGCTTTCGTACCGTCTTCTCAATAACATCCTCAATCTGGCCTTCCGTAACTGTTGCAGCAGAGTGATCATGTCCTCCACCGCCAAGGGCCTGGGCCATGACGCCAACATCGATATCACCCGCTGAACGAAAGCTTATCTTTACAGCACTCCCTATTTGCCTAAACATACAGGCCACTTTCACATTATCAAGAATGAGAAGGTGATTAACGAGCCCATGGGTATCTTCTGTATCAACATCAAACTTCTCTAGGCTCTCTTCTGTTAGAGACAGCCACGCCACTCTACCATCGGCGGTCGAGCTCGTACTTGAGAGTACTCTTCCTAAGAGCTGCATATAGGTAATCTTCTTTGTTCCATATATTTTATTATAGGCCTGTGGTGGCTCAACTCCTGTATCCATAAGCTTTGCAATTAAACGGTGGGTATTTCCGGTTACTGTTGGATAGCGGAAGCTACTGGTGTCTATTAAAATAGCAGTATAAAGAGCGTAGCCCATCTCCTTGGTAAAGGAGACGCCTAAGGCCTCAATTAAGCTACCAACTAGTTCTCCCGTTGCCGCCATAGTCGTATCAATACAATGAATGGCCTCAAGCTCTTTTGGGGCCGGGTGATGATCTATAAAGAGTAGGTTCTTAGTATTGGGCACTAGTGATTGAACTTTAGCGCCAATTCTTGCCAGCGAATTAGTGTCAGCTACTATAAAGAGGTCAACAGTGGCCTTGCCTTCTTTCTCTTGAGCAATGTAATCACTGTAAGAGATGACACAATCAATTGGATCTAGGTACTTATACCTCTCAAGTAGAGGCTCCTCGTTAACACAGATAGCATTCTTGCCAATTTCACGTAGCGCCAGGCATAGAGCAATCTCTGAGCCAATCCCATCAGCATCTGGCTGAATATGGGTAGTGATGACGATATTCTGGGCCTTATCACAAAGGGACTTAAATAGGTTCTTCATTCGCATATAGTCATCCTGTTTAAGTGTTCAAGTATTGGGAGCTCACTAGTAAGACTTGAATACTGAATTGGTACTAAGAGACAAGTTCTTATGCTTCTTCCTAGAAGAGGTATATTACCTCTTCGGGAATCTAATGAGGAAAACTAAAGGAATTTTAACAATTGATGAACTATTTGTTACTATAAAAAAATACCCAAACGAAAAGGTTGGAATATGAGTCTTGCGATTCATCTAAAGAATATCTCAAAACATTACCCAGGCGTTCGGGCCCTTGATGGAATTGACTTAAAGGTTAAGCAAGGAACGATCCATGGCTTTCTCGGGCCTAATGGTGCAGGGAAATCTACTGCAATGAATATCATTGCTGGTCTCATCCCTCCTAGTGCAGGAGAGGTTTATATAGAGGATCACCTTTGTTCAGAGCACGACAAGGTTGCTAAAACGCGAATTGGTCTATTACCTGAGCATCCTCCTCTGTACCTCAATATGCAGGTAGGTGATTACCTCTCTTTTTGTCAGGAAATTAACGGGGGAAGAGATACTGGATTAAAAGAGATGGTTACTAAGCGCTGTGGTCTCAATAAGATGACCTCTCGTTTGATCGGAAACTTATCAAAAGGCTATCGTCAGAGGGTTGGTATTGCTCAAGCATTAGTTTTTGGGGCGAAAGTGATTGTTCTTGATGAGCCCACTGTTGGCCTTGACCCTAATGCCATTGCTGAAGTTCGTAAGCTTATCCTTGAGTTAAAGGAAGATCATACTATCTTATTAAGTACCCATCAGTTACATGAAGTCGCCAGAATTTGTGATGAGATCACTATTATTAACTCTGGAAGAATTATCAAGACAGGTTCCTTACTAGAGGTTCAAAATGAGTTTAGCGCCTTTAAGTTATATGAAGCAGGTCTGTCCCATATGGATGAAAGAATAAAGGAATCATTATTGAATTTTTCCTTTGTTCAAGGTTTAGATGTTCTTCATCATAGAGAGGATTTTCTACTGGTTATCAAAGTGGATGGAAATGAAGATCGTCGAAGTGAATTGACGAAGCTATTAGGGGCAAGTGGGCACCTCCTCTCTTTTTCAGAAAAGAGAGTTGAACTTGAAGAAATTTTCAAGAAGGCGGTTGAGTGAAGTCTTATTGCTCTGGTATTTGGATACTCTATAAGAAAGAAATCAAAGATAACTTTTACTCACCTCTCGTTTATATTCTATCGGCACTCTTCTGTGTTCTTATGGGGTGGTTATTTTTCAACTACTTAATAGCTTCTAAAGAGCTAACAGAGCAGACTCTTACTCAGAGTATACTCGTTCCTATTTTTGGCAATATGAATTTTATTTTTCTCTTCATTTGCCCTCTTCTCACAATGAGATCGTTTGCAGAGGAGAGGAAAATGCATACTCTTGAATTATTACTCACTTCACGGCTTGGTCATTTTCAAATTATCGCAGCAAAGCTCTTGGCCAATTTTTCCATGGCGGCCTTTATGATTAGTATCACGTGTATTTTTCCTATTGTGCTGGCCTTTAGTGGGTATAGCCATTGGTCCTTGGTCTTAAGCTGCTATGCTGGAATTTTACTTTCAGTCTTATGCTACTTGTCCGTAGGAATATTTGCTTCTAGTCTTACTGAAAATCTTGTTATTTCAGCATTACTATCTTTTTGCCTACTGCTAGGGATAATGCTCTTTTCACTGACAGGAAATGCCACCGATAATTTAATCCTTTCACAGATATTTCAATACTTTGCTGTACCTTTTCATTTTGAGAGTTTTGTTCGTGGAGGTATTCGCTCCTTCAATTTAGTCTACCTTTGCTCCTTTATAGGTTTCTTTACTTATTTAACAGGGATATCCCTGAACTCGAGGAAGTGGTAGTGAAAGGTTGGCTATTAAATATTTTCTGCACTCTTAATTTTCTACTCTATCTAGTTGTTATTGCCCTTTGGATCAGTATACCGGAAGAGCTCTTTTTGAACTTATTCACAACTATCGTGGCGTTGCTCATTACTTGTGGTCTTATTTTATCTAATCGGAGTAAGTTTAAAGATTTCTATACGAGTAACTTTTTCAAGAAACTAAGCGCTTCTGTAATATCTGTTTTCCTTGTCTTCCTCATTCTGGGTTTTATCAATTATCTGAGTTATAAGAATGCTATCGTTTGGGATATCACTAAAAATAGAATGAACTCCCTAACTGATCAAACCCACCAAGTCCTCGCTGAAATTAAAGAGCCACTAGAGTTTAAAATATTTTCTTTAAAAAAAGATTACGAAACAGTAAAGACTCTGGCCGAGCTCTATAGACTTAAGAAGAATGATATTAAAATCGTATTCGTAGATGCTGAAATAAGCCCGGCCTTAGTCAGACAAGCGAATGTAACAAAACTTCCTTCGATTGAAGTTTCTCTTGGGGCCAAGAAACGACTGGTCTCAGAATTATCAGAGCTTTCTGTTACCAACGCCATAGTGAGAGTAACAAGAGAGATAGAACCGACCATTTATTTCGTAACTGGGCATGGCGAAATAAACCTCCTTTCAAATGAGAATGAAGGAGGTAGTTACCTTCTCAGAACTCTCACCAATAGCGCAAAGGCAGTGAAAACTTTAGACTTAAAGCAAGCGGAGGTAATTCCTAAAGATGCTAAGGTTCTCGTTTTTCTCGGAAGTAAGACTGGATTCTTTGATGATGAATTAAAGAAGATAAAGAGTTTTCTCAAGGCAGGGGGAAGGGCACTATTCACTTTCGACCCTGACTTTAATGGGGAAGGACAAACAGACCTAAAGGTGATACTGCAAAGTTATGGGCTGCTTGTCGGTAATAGCCTTGTGGTCGATCTGCTCAAGCATGCCAATGGGTCCTCAGGAACAGTGCCTATTATTCATAAATTTTCAGATCAGCATCCCGTTACTAAAGGTTTTAAAGGGACAGTGTTCCTTCCCCTTGCAACAGACTTAGGGGTTGACCAAAATCATGAAAATGCTCAACAATGGACGCCGTTAGCATGGTCCAATAATTTTCCTGCAGCTTGGGGGGAAACGGGCCGGGATGAAATTGCTGCAATGAAACTTCAGTATACTGAAGGAATCGATAAGAGAGGTCCCATTTCTTATATGGTAGCAAGGGAGCTAAAAGAATCGCGAATGATTGTCCTGGGCAACTCTACATTTACCATCAATACCTATAAGAAATTCCCTCAGAATGTCTCTTTATTTCTCAATGCTATAAACTGGCTCGTTGATGAAGAAAGATTGATTTCATTTAATAACCCAGTGATTGAAGATCGACCTATTTTCATGAGCGAAAGTCAGGTGGGAATAATTTTCTATTTTACCGTTATTTTCTGCCCTCTCTTGCTCTGTCTTCTCTCCTTTGGTTTTTATAAGAGGAGACAGAAGCTTTGAAGCAAAACATACTTTTGCTCATTACTGCTACTTTATTGGCCACATTTACTTACTTCTATCAAGAAGTAGGGGACAAAGAAAAGAAGCACGTTAAGGAAATTGAGGGGAGAGTTCTTGACCCCGAGGCCTTGGGAGAGCTTATAGGCTTTTCTCTAGCTCATGTCGATGTAGCTAAGCAGGGAGGTCAGTACTTAGTTACCAATAGTGGGCAATTTGCAGATGAGAGAAAAATCGAAACATTCATGCAGCTGCTCTCTGGGATTAAGATAAAAAGAAAATTAAAAGAATCTGAAGTTTTAAAGCTAGACAAGAAAGAGATTTTTCCTTCTAAAGAGGAAGTGATGACCTTTATCTTCTCTAAAGCAAAAGTCATTTTTCGACTCGGCAAGAAACTTTCGTTTGATCGTACTTTCTATATGGAAGTCGAAAATGGCCAAAAGAGAGATATCGTCATCGCTTTTGACTCTTCTAGTTTAGATGGAGTCTATCAGAAAAATGAAGCTCACCGGGCCGAACATCATTACAAGAGGTTTCGCTCGCTTTTCTACTTAAATAGTAATTACTTCTTAGATTATAGAATATTTAAAAGTTGGATGCAGAGTAAGTGGTCTCTTAAGACTATAGAGCTTAATAACTCTCGCAACAAAGTCTTCAAAGTTGATTTAACTGCAGCTCAAACCTCTCCTCCAGTTCCCAAACGCTTGAAGGTAAATAGAAGTAAAATGAAAGAGCTAGAAAGGCAATTGGCTTCACTCGAAGGTAAGTCTTTTGGCCCTAACATATCAGAAGAGTATAGTGAGAGCGCAGTGGCAACTTTAAAAGTTGAGTCCTCAAAAGGAATAGCACTTCTCTCTCTTAGGCAGCTAAAGAAAGATACTTCGCAGCATTACATTCATAGTTCACTTGATAATTTCTTTTATAAAATTGATGACAAGCAAAGAGATCTCTTTCTTGGTCATGTTCAGCTTTTCTGGAAATTAAATTATCTCCAAGAAAACCCTGAATTCTTATCTCTGAAATTTGATACAGAACGAAGAAGAGTATCCATCTCCAACGAGGGCGGATTGTTTGTGGCCAAAAGTACTACAGAAGGAGAGGTTGCAAAACATTTGAATATCAAGAAGTTGATTGATTTACTCAGACGGCCCGCTCGCTACTGGGTAACTGGTCAAGAAGTTGAAAGTAATTACATTAAACAGTTTGAATTAGACTGGGGCCAAGGCGCTTTTTACCTGATGATTCGCAGAGGAGAGCTTCTCGTGTACGATAAGGTTAGGCATGAAGGCTTAGTGTATACTTTTAACGGTAGTGCACCAGTTGGTTTAGTCTTAGGAGACTACTTTCTATGAATGAAGTTTTTTCTCAATATATTCACTGCTTTCTCCACCCTTGGAAGTCACAAGAAACCTTGAGAAACTTGAGAGTATATAATCGCGATGTAGATAACTTCTCGAATCTTGAACTTGCAGAAGATAGGATCGAGAAGAGAATACAGCAGACAATTGGTGTCACTTGGAATGAGTCCCTCTTGGTTTCTTGGTTCTTTAGCATCCTTCAACTCTTCTACGTTCTCCTTGGAATGCTATTAGGCCTCGAGGTCTTTAGTAGCTATGTAGGCGAAGAGAGTTTATTTTCTCCGTTCTTGCTCGACGCTCAGGTTAAAAAAATAATTTATATTTTTCTTTTTCAGGGAGTACTCTTTCCTCTCTCCTTTTGGGTGAGTACAACTTTTTGGACTCTATTAATTAAAAGCTTTACGAAGCTTTTTGAAAAAGAGGTAAGTAGTCCTCAAGAAGTGGCCGAAGAACTAGTGAGAACATCTTTGACGAGCCATACTTTCCTGATCATTCCTATTCTTGGACCTTTCTTATTTAAGGCCGCAACCTTGATCTATATCTTTGCTGGACTAAGAAAGAATTTAGACATGAGTGTACTCCAGTCGATTCTTGTCATCATTTGCCCACTACTTTTAATTTTACTAATGAGCTTCATGATGGTTCTCATGCTACTGACGGCCTTCGCTGGCCTCTAGTACTTTGCGCAATAGAGATTTTTCAAATTTCTATCTACTTGAAATTCTTAATAGTCCCCTGATTTGGTGCTGATGCCTCTGGCCTATCTCACCATCATTGGCCAGAATAGTAGGTGCACACACAGCAATCTATAAGAAATTAATTAACTATTGTGCCATTTCTCAAGGAGTTAGAGTTGGTTGGATACAACACGGGACATTTGTCATCAGGAGTTATTGAGGTCGTATGCGGCCCCATGTTTTCAGGTAAAACAGAAGAGCTTATTCGTCGGGTTAGACGCTCACAAATCGCCAGACAGAAAACGCAAATTTTCAAACCATCAATCGATGATCGTTATCATAAAACTAATGTTGTGAGCCACTCATCCCTCTCCATAGAGGCCATGCCTGTTAAGCGCTCGATGGATATTTTAGGCCATCTCTATGACTCAACCCGTGTCGTTGCAATTGATGAGGTTCAATTCTTTGATGAATTCATTATTCCTGTTATTCGAAAGCTCGCCCGGCGAGGAATTCGTGTTATTTGCGCAGGGCTTGACCAGGATTTTAAAGGGCACTCTTTTGGCCCAATGCCAGAGCTTCTTTGCATGGCCGATAGAGTTGATAAAATTCAGGCCATCTGCACAGTTTGTGGTGCGGCAGCATCGAAAACCTATAGAAAGAACCTAGAAGAGAGCGAAGCACAAATTCTTGTTGGAGAAAGTGACCTTTATGAGGCGCGTTGTAGTGCCCATTGGGATAGTCATGAGCAAGATCAAGATTTACTGGCCTTTACTCTTTCGTTAGAATCTAAGGCGAAGGTGGAAGAGGCAACTCATAAAGAGGGTCAACTTTAGTCACCTTCTTATAAGGTAGATTAAAGTGGCAGATGATTCAGAGTTCTTTAAAACAAATTTTAAAATCTCGCAGAAGGAACATTGCTTTAGCAGCAATGTTCATCTCCTAGATAATCTCTATATTCAAACTATATTAACGCAATTATGTGAACCGTCCACAGTTCAGCCTATGTTAAATAAACTGGTTGGTATTTGCTATGAAGAGCTCTTAAGAGTTTCAGTCAATACTCTCTTTGAAAGCGAGGTTGTGAAAAAAGAAACTCGAATGATTGAGTTTACTAAAGAAGGAAACTTCCATGGTAAGAATATTGATCAGAAGACTAGGGCGGTTGTAGTTGATTTGGCCCGGGCCGGAACATGGCCCAGCCATCAATGCTTTGAGGATCTAAGTTATTTGATTGGGCCAAGCTTAATAAGACAAGATCACTTCTATATTAATAGATCAGTTAATGAAAATGGCCAAGTTACTGGAGTAGATGTGAGTGGCTCTAAGATTGGTGGTGATCAAGAGGACTCCTTTGTTTTCTTTCCTGATCCTATGGGAGCAACAGGGGGGAGTATTTCACATTGTGTTGATTACTATAAGAAAGAAGTTAAAGGAAAGGCAAAGAAGTATATAGCCCTTCACTTAATAATTACTCCAGAATATATAGAGCGTATGACCAAAGATCACCCTGATGTCGAAATTTTTGCTCTAAGACTAGACCGTGGTTTATCAAGCGAAGAGGCCCTGCGAAACATTCCAGGAAAATTAAAAGATCAAGAAAGAGGCTTAACGGATAATCAGTATATCGTTCCGGGTGCTGGTGGTGTCGGAGAAGTATTAAATAATTCTTTCGTATAGGAGAGTAGGCATGAGTGTTGATGTATTTTTAAGCGAAAGTAAAATTCAAGAAAGAATAGAACAACTTGCAAAAATGATAAATAAAGATTTTGCTGGAGAGGAACTCTATGTGATTGGAGTTCTTAATGGTGCCTTTATGTTTACAGCTGACCTTGTCCGTCATTTAAATATGCCAGTGACTATTGATTTCATGTCGGCTTCTTCTTATGGCGATTCAACAGAGAGTTCTGGTGAATTAAAAATTAATCTCGATATAAAAGTGGATATAAAAGATAAGAATGTTCTGATCGTTGAAGATATTGTTGATACAGGTCTTACCATGACCATTCTAAAAAAGAACTTTGAAGCAAGAGGCCCTAAGAGCTTGAAGCTAGCTTCTCTTCTTTATAAGCCGGCCAGGAATACTCATAAGGTTAATATTGATTATCTTGCGTTTGAAATTGAAGATAAATTTGTGATTGGTTATGGCCTTGACTTTGATGGGCGCTACAGAGAGCTTCCTTATATTGGAGTTTACTCAGCGGAAGATTCCCAATGAAAGTCGTAAAGACCGGCTCAGTAAGAGTAGATCTTCTGGGAGGAACTCTGGATTTAAATCCTATCAACCTTATCTTACAAAATGTTGTAACTTTAAATGTAGCAACTTCATTAAAAGCAAAAGTTGAGCTTGAAGAAACGCAAAGAGAAGGTATAGAAATCATCTCTCTTGATTATAAGAGTACTCAATATTTTCCGGCCAGTGACTTTACACTAGAGAAACTTAGGGGGGATCACTTCGGACCTCTGTCCTTTGTTTGCCAGATTTTAAAAGAGTTAGAGTTATGCACCAACGTTAAGGTCACCCTTCAATCTGGTTCTCCAGCTGGAGCAGGCCTTGGTGGATCTTCGGCAATGGGAGTAACACTTTATAGCGCCATTTGTGACTATCTCAAGAAGCCTATTGAGAGTGAAAAGGCGATTAAACTAGTCAATAGTATTGAGGCCCGCATACTAAACTCTGGACCGGCCGGTTATCAAGATTATTACCCTGCACTCCATGGAGGGGTTTTGGCCCTTCACCCCAAGAGCCTAGGGGTCGAAGTTGAGCAGCTCTATAGTCGTGAGCTTGTAGAAGTTCTAGAAAAGAGAGTTACTTTAGTTTACTCAGGAGAAACGAGACTAAGCGGAATTAATAATTGGGAAGTCTACAAGAGCTTCTTCAATGGCGATAAGAACACAAGACGTGGTTTAGAAAAAATAGCAGACTTAAGTTTTAAAGCTTATAAAGCAATAGTATCCGGTCAATGGGATGATCTTATAGAGTTAATCGCCCTAGAGGGGGCCGCTCGTAGAATGCTCTTTCCAGGAATTTTGAGCTCATCAATGACTTCCCTCTATGCATCACTCCTTGAGCAAGTCCCAGATCTTGGGGTCAAAGTTTGTGGGGCCGGAGGTGGTGGCTGTTTTCTTCTAACCCATAGTGAAGATAAGAGAGAAGTGATTGCTAGTAAAGTGAAAGAGGTCGGTATGACGATACTGCCTTTTGAAATAGAGAAACCTTTATAACTTAGGGAGTGGTCATTATAAAACCTGAAGCTCAAAATATTGTAGGCCTATCGATGAAGGGCGGTAGAAGAGATCAATTCTTCTTCTGTCTTCTTGAAGAGTATGAAAAGGAAGGACGCTGGTTTCTTAAATCTCTTCTTCAAGTAAAAGATGAAGATGGATTGAGTGGAGACGAGGCCATTCGAGCTTGGATTGAGAAATATCATGTACACCAATTAGTTCTTGATTTTCCTCTTAGTCAAGCAGCGTGCGCTACATGCTTACTAGATTGCCCTGGATCAAATAGTTGTCCTGAGCCAAGTGTGGTAGAAGTACGCAGTCGGATTCAGAGTATTATTGATGAAGATTCTAGACTGGAAAGAGAAAACCCCAAAAAATATGAACAAGATCGTAATAATGACGATCTCTACGATTACGGACGTAATATAATTTCTAAACCGGCCACGGGCTATTTGATGAGTCGTTCTTTTCGCAGAAGAATGAAGAAAGGCTTTATTCCCTATTGGAATAGACCGCTCGATTTCCTAATCTGGTGTCATTACTACAATCAATTATTGGAGACTTTTAATCTTAGTTTCGACTCCTTTGGTGGCACTTCATTAATGGTTCAGTCGCGCTTTAACTACCTAAGAAGACACTTCCCCAATGATCTAGGTCTCTATGAGGCCAATGGAAGCATTGTTTTGATTGAACTGCTGAGGGCAGGTCTCATTCTAAAAAAAGACCTTCATAACCTCAATGATATAGAGCTTGGAGTTGAGGCAAGACTAGATATTATCAAAGGAATCGAAAAATCTTTAAATATCTTTATTTATGAACACGATCTAGAGCTACTGTTGAAGAATCCACGAGCATTCGACTCCTTTCTTCTCGCTGTTGCTGGGCAAAATAAGAAGTTAAGCCTCTCCCAAGAGCTTCCTAGTTGGGTAAAGCCTGATGAAGTGAAATTTATTTTGCCGAAATTTTCTTGTGTCTAATCGGAAATTGACCAAGGCCTAAGGCAACAAAGAAGAAGAGTGCAGACCAAAAGAGAAAGATAAGAGATTGCTGAAAGTTATCTTTCAAGCCTAGGATTCCCGACAAGAAAGTCGCTGGTGCTGCTATCCATACGTAGAGGGCAATATAGTGAGCGGCAAACTTCTTTTCCTTAATCCACATAAAATAAACGAAGAGATGGTAAATAAAGGCGACACAGAGTGCCGATAAAAGAAAGTTCGTCATAAGTTCATAGAGTTGAGAAGAAAGAGCAGGAGTAAAGTCAGAGGCATTGAGCTGAGGATTTATTTTGAAAGAGAGGCTAAGTATACGATCGAACATGCTCTTATCTGCAAATTTCTTGTAAAGATAGAAGAAGATCATTAAGTCACAAAGAATGAGGACTACTGAGCTGATAATTCGGAATTTTTTGGCCTCTAAATTTTGATATATTCTCTTCATACTTTAATAATCCCATAAGAGCTAGTATTGTTATGCTTTATACTCTTCAGTATAATCACTCTTAGTATTAGGTACAGCTTATGCTCGTGCAAGTCGCAATTTTAATTCTTTCTATTGTAGCTCTCTATTTTGGAGCAGAGTTTGCTCTAGAGGCCGCCGAAAAGGTGGGGCTCTACTTTGGAATGTCTCCTCTAGTGATAGGCCTATTGCTGATTGGTTTTGGTACATCGCTTCCAGAGTTCTTTGTCTCCCAAATCGCTTGTTATAAGGGTGAGCCTGGGATGGCCCTTGGAAATATTATTGGATCTAATATAGCGAACTTATTTCTGATTATGGGTATAAGTGGGTTAATTGCACCGCTCTATATTTTACAAAAAGAAATCAAGAGGCAGATGTGGCTCCACCTCCTCTTAACTTCACTCTTAGCTGTTGTCATTTTCTATTTAGGAGTGTCTCCACTTGCCACTGTTGTCTTAGGCCTCTTTTTTATAGGCTACTTATGGGATACTTTTAATGAAATGAGAAAGACTAGAAGTCTAAAATCATCAGAAGGAGATGAAGAGAAGTTAGAGAAGCTTGAGGCTTCAATCTTTATCAAACTTCTTATGGGTTTTGTTCTTCTCTATTTTGGTGGTGACTTTCTTGTTTCTTCAGGCTCAGCGATTGGTGTTTTATTGGGCGTTCCCAATTATGTTATTTCTGCCGTCTTCGTCGCCTTTGGCACATCCTTTCCAGAGCTTGTTACTGCCCTCATTGCTTGTGCAAAAGGTAAGAATACTGATCTTATAACTGGAAATATTATTGGCTCTAATATTTTCAATGTTGCCTTTGTACTAGGATCTATTGGCTTCTATGATATTCCCGTTAAGCAGAACTTTACATTTGAAATAGGTATTCTTGCTGCAAGTTGCTTCTTTCTCTTAGGGCTTGTTTATATTAAGAAAAACTTTGGCCGCCTTTCGGGGCTTCTCTTTTTGAGTGGTTACGGTGGAGTTGTTTATCACTGGGTTAGTGCTTAATCATATTCCTTTCGTTGAAGCTTTCTTTCAACGTCTTTCTTGGCCTTGTCTTGTCTCTTATCGTGCTGCTGCTTTCCTTTAGCAAGGGCGATTTGCAGCTTGATACGGTTATTCTTAAAATATATTTTAACCGGAATTATCGTAAGTCTAGCGGCCTTCATTTGATGGTAGAGCCTATTAATCTCAACGGCATTTAAAAGAAGC
>CALHBL010000162.1 GCA_937930825.1 uncultured Bacteriovoracaceae bacterium | reverse complement strand
GGGATGAGGCCTTCTTAGTGGGAGCTCTTCTTGGCAAGAAATTAATAATAAATGAGTTTGTGGCCTATCTTGATTTACAGCAAATGATGGGAGAGTTAAGTCCGCGCTCTGTTATAATCGCCACCTATGCACTCTGCGGCTTTGCTAACTTTTCGTCCATTGCCATTCAAGTGGGGGGGATCGGAACACTGGCCCCGGAGCGCAGGCAGGATCTGGCCCGCCTTGGGATGAGATCATTGCTAGGGGGAACTCTGGCCTGCTTGATGACTGCTTGTATCGCCGGGATCTTCGCCTAAAGAATTAATCACCGTGCTACGCAGTACTACTTCTAGTCGTTTTGGTCTTGTCTTGTTACTATCTTAAGGATTTAAAGTTTAAGATTAGGATACATTCATGGGAAAACAACTGTTTATCAACCAAACACTGGGTGAGTGCCGTGCGGCGCTAGTTGAGTCGGGAGAAATTCTAGATTTTCTAATGGCCCGAGGTGAGCAAAATCGTGCCAATCATCCCTCTGTGGGAAATATTTATAAAGGAAAGGTCTTGCGGGTTCTTCCCGGTATGCAGTCTGCCTTTGTTGATATTGGTTACACGAAAGCGGCCTTTCTTTATGTCGATGATGCCTACATTCCAACCATTGAAGAGCAGCGAGAAATCGCAGACCGCACCAGAAAAGAAATCGAAAGCCAGCGAGAAAAGCTTGGCGAGGTTATACCGGATGAGTTTTCTACTCTTTCTGATCATGTGAATATGCGCTTTAGACCTGATGTTTCAATTGAATCCTTCTTAAAAGAAGGAGATGAAATTCTAGTCCAGGTGGCAAAGGAGCCCATTTCAACTAAGGGGCCTAGAGTAACGAGGCATATGACTCTAGCTGGTCGCCATGTTGTCTTCATGCCTTTTATTGAACACACAGGTGTTTCAAGAAGAATTGAAAATGATGAAGAGCGAGATCGCCTGAGAGATATTTTAGAAACGATTCGCCCCGACGGAAAGGGAATTATTGCAAGGACTGTTGCTGAAGGGCAGTCTTATAAAACGCTTAAAGCTGATTATAATATGCTCGTTAAGATCTGGAAGGATGTTATGAAGTCTGCTGAAGGAATGAAAGCTCCTTCACTCTGTTATCAAGATTTATTATTTGTTCAGAAAATTCTAAGAGATATCACAGATGAAAATGTTGAAGATATCTTTGTTGATTCAAAAGAAAACTTAAGAGAAGTCGAGAAGTTCGCGGCCAAATTTCTTCCGAATATAAAAGGCAAGTGCCATCTTTATGAAGATGACGTGCCTATGTTTGAAAAGCATGGTCTTGATATGGAAATTGAAAGAGGACTTTCTAATAAAGTTTTCTTGCGCTCGGGTGGATCACTCAATATTGATCAGACAGAAGCCCTTGTGTCAGTAGATGTGAATACAGGGAAGTTTGTTGGCAGAAAGACTCTTGAGGAAACAATTCTTCGCACTAACTTAGAGGCCGTAAAAGAAATTGCCTATCAACTTCGCTTAAGAAATTGCGGTGGAATTATCATTATTGATTTCATTGATATGGAGAAACTAGAGCACCGCGAACAAGTCTACTCGTCTTTACTAGATGCTTTAAAGAAAGATCGCTCTAAAACTAATGTTCTTCCCATCTCTGGTCTTGGCCTAGTTGAGATGACAAGAAAGAGAACACGGGACACCTTAACGCGATTGATGTGTAAGGGCTGTCCTTATTGTGAAGGAACAGGTGTTGTAAAATCAACGATCTCCGTATGCTATGAGCTTGTTAGAGAACTGTTAAAGGTAATCAAAAAGAGTGAAGGTAAGAAAGTGAATATCTATGCCCATCCTGAAGTCACAGCAAGATTGTGCTCCGAAGATATGGATATGGTAGAGACATTAGAGGAAACCTTTGGTACTCAATTAGTCATCAGATCAGAAAATAATTATCACATCGAGCAGTACGAAATATTTCCTCAATAATTTCAATTCACCACTGCCTTTAGAGATGATAAAGGGAGTAGAAAATGAAGAAGGTATTGAGTCTATTAATCACTTTAAGTCTAAGTGCGTTTGCCGTTCCCGAAATAGTAAATACAGAGAATTGCTTTAAGCCGTTTGAGCAAGAAGATATCTTAAGAAGCTCCGATTTTACCTGGGGAGTTGAGCTTGAGGTGATTAAAAAGAGGTATAGCGAAATCTACGAAAAAGGTCAGCGCTTAAAGGGCCGTGCCTATATCACTGAAGGTCGCGTTGTTCTTCCCATTTCCATTTATGGTGGCAGACAAGGAGAAATAAAGCTTTCTCAGCGTTTCTTAAAAAGTATTGTAGGTCATGTTGAAGAGGGCCTAAAGAGAGGTTATGTCGATGCCATTAACTTCTCAGATATGGGGCACTCGCACTTCTTTGTAAATCAGAAATTCTATAATGAAGTCGTTAACCCTATTCCAGTTAAAGAGAGTGATAGAGCTTATGAGTTGATGATCAATCATCCTGAAACTCGCTTCCTCTACCATACTGCTGAGCAGATGAAGATGAGGACTGAAGCCGGAGAGCTTATTAATGATCGTCATATTCAGTGGAGATTCTTCACCAGAAATCTCGTAGGTCACAATAAGGCCCAAGGTAAGATTGAGCTGCTTCATAATGCAGAACATAGTCATAATACAGCGCGTGACTACGATAGTGGCTATCGTTATTGGGGAGCAGGCTTCAATATTTCTGCGACTAAGAACGGCTGCTTCGCTTTCATGGATAAAGGTGTAAGAAAGTACTTTGATATAAGCCTCAAGGATCTTGAGCCATAAATTCATAAGTATGAAGATGTTAGGTATTTGAATTTTTTGAATTTTTTATATTTTTTTTTATTTAGAGTAGATTTTCTTAATATTCTCGTGGCAGGATGCGGCAGCTTTAATAAGAAGCTTAAAATTCACTTTGGGGGAAATTATATGCAAATCGGAAAAACACTTTCAATAATGACAATCTTGGGAGCTCTAGCTTCTTGCGGCGGCGGCGGTGGAACTTCAACTTATGGACTCTATGATTCTCCATATATCACAGCAACTGGCTTTGTTAATGCTCTTAATAGTGTTGATGGTGCTCCTCTTTCAGATGAGTCAGAAGTTGTTCTTTTTACAGACGAAACAGTACGTTCAGCAACAGCTGGTGAAGAAGACTGGTTTGTTATTTATGATTCTGAATATGCAGAATATAAAGCAGTTAGTCTTCAGTATGTAAGAGCTCTTTCTTACTATGACTATTATTCAAGTAATTTCTCAACAGCGGATGAATTCCGTAACGTTGAAGCAGATGATATCTCTGCAGGTTATATCAATGGTGATCTCTTTGGTGATGACTACGAAGTTGTTGACTTCGCTACTGATGGTCTATTCTATGGACGTGAATCTGGTTTTGCTTACGAAGATGAAGTTGAAACAACTGACGTTAACCTAATGGCCGCTGAAAAAGAAAGTGTAGAGATTGCTAAGAAAGTAATGGGTATTTCTCTTGCTTACTCAGTTTCTCCAGAAGCTGCATACTCAATAGCTTCTCTTGGAAAGAAAGTTCAAGTTATGGTTAAGAAAGGTGCTTCACAAGAAGAGCTTACTGAAGAAGATCAAGCTGCTCTTATGAAAGATCTTGAGCATCTTACAGGTGTAACTCTTGAAGAAGTTATCCTAGCTGGAGTAACAGAAGCTGGTAAAGATAAGGTTTTCTCAAAAGTTGCTAAGAAACTTGGTACAAGTAAGCAAAATGTTGAAGATAAAATTCTTCCTGAGCTTTTTGGCCTAAAGTAAGATTCAGCATAATAAAAATTATAATATAGTTATCAAAGGCCCTCCTTAACTGGAGGGCCTTTTTTTTTACCCCGAAATCTAATATTTAAAAAAGAGAGTAATTATTTTAGGAAAGGAGGATTTTTACACATCTCAGCAGAATATATGAGAATGTCAGAATATTCGAAGAGACTAAGGAGGGCTTTTTTTGGGTTGGTAACAAGCTGAAATCTGTTGCAATTATTGCTGCAGATATCTTAGAAAATAATTTGGAGATTAAATTGAGAGCTAAAAAGGACTGGCAGAGAATTCTATTTTTCTTTTTCTTTATTATCTCAGCGAACTTTGAAGTTGCTGGCCAAGAAGAAAGAGTTCCTCTTGAGTCTGTAAGACAGCCGTCTGATGATCTCATCTACAGAGGTCAGAGAATCTCTGCCGAGGAAGCTTGGAAGCTCCAAAAAGATCCTCGCCGGCCACTTGATCTCTCCACACTCTCGCCTGGAGATTCCGAAGTTTGGAAGAATCAAATGGTCTCTCACTTAAATCCAGGTCTAGATCAGCTCCCCCTTGATGAGCGTGGAGTATATTCTTTTCAAGGAACTTTAATTTCGAATCAAGGAATCATTCGTTTCAATGTTGTCCCAGAAAATGGGGCCAATAGAGTTTTTACCATATTAATGGAAAAAACACTTCATACGACTCTTTTAAGAAGAAATCTCTTAAGAAAACTAGGTTATGTCATTCCTGCTATGAAATACCTTCCATCTCTTAAGGTTAGTTTTGAAAGTAAAGAAGAAAGAGACCTCTTCTTAACTAAGAAATTACCTGAAGCAACCTACGGGGCACCATCTCGTTGGCTTGGACGAGATCATACTAAACTAGCTGATAACCAATTAACGATAGAGTTAAATGATGTCGTCGCCTTAATGCCTAGTGAAACTGATCATTATAATGTTGCAATGGGTTTACCTCCAAAGAGAATTGGCAATCGTACTCTTAGGTCTTTGCTTATTCCATACGCTCTGGCCAACCTTGGTGAGTCAGTTAATAAATTCCCTTGGACTGTCGGGCGAATTGATAATGACTCAATAGTGTTACCTCACTTTACAAGTGCTTCGATTAACACCTCTATTGATGATGCTCGCTGGTCCATAAGAAGAATGGCGGCCTTAAAAAGACGAGACTTCCAGGAAATAGTAGAGAAGTCACACTTTCCAGCGGCAGTGGGAAAATTAGTAGTCGAAAAATTGGTCTCTAGAAGAAATAGTTTGATAGAGCTATTTGAAGAAAACCATCAGGATTTAGCGGTTAATACGAGACCTAATTCAGGTTCTCTCTTAAAAGAGGGAAGGCTTACTCAAGAAGATTGGAGAGGGTATGCCTCTCGGTTTTCTCATGGTGAACCCGATTCGCCTTTCAAAGATTTTCAATACTTTATCTTTTCAAAAATTCAAAATGCAGGAATTAGTAATTTAATAGATTTGGTTAATAAGAAAATTAGCCTCTTCGATCCCTCAGAGAAGAAAATCGAATTTCTCAAAAGTGAATTTGAGCAAGGGCTCAATCACTACGTTGAAACGGGAGAGTTGCTTGAAGTTGGCGTTGGAACTTGGTTTAGTCCCATTGTTGATGGTCAGTTGATTTTAAGCAGAGACATTGTTGTTGGGAACTACTTAGGAACTGACAATATGGTACAGCTTGCTGATACCATAGGTGTTGGTATCACTCTTGGGGGAATGCTCGGAATCGAAAATATTCCTAATTTTCCTCAAGCTGCTATAAGAGGGGGAGTAAGTGCTGTTCGAACTTATACTCACCTTAAACCAGTTAAAACCTTGAAGGCTTCTTTTAAAGAGCCTTACAAGAATCTTCTCGTTCCTATCATGAAGCTGCAACTGAAGAAGAAGTTAAACGACTTGGCCAGTATTGCAGATGCCAATACTGAAGAAGTTGAGGAGGGGGAAACTGATCCTCGCTTAAGCGCCATTGAAGAATTACTTGATATTATTAATACCCAGCTTGGAGTAGGGGAATCAATTCTCGTTACTGATCGCTTAACTCCAAATTTAATGGTTCAAGGTGGCACTAATATTATGAAGACTAGTGTTTCTCTAGGACTGGGAGTAAGTGCAGTGGTAATGAGAAGGTTGCACCTTTATCGAAAAGACGCCAAGACGATTCAAGTCTATGAAGATAAAGGAAAAGGCTGGACCCTCTCGTTTTCTGCGAATGTCGATAATCGTATTCCAATTATTCGCTTAACAACTTCTCGAACAGATGGAAAGTATAGAGTGAGAATGCACTCTGTCGATATTAATACCAACTTAAAAGAAAATCCTGCACTCTTCACGAATGCTAAGGCCCTTCACTACCTTCTTGAGGAGGGTTCAAGTGAGCTGCTTGAAGTTGCTGAAAAACCCTATCAATTAGAGACTGACTTTCTTGATCACTCAACAAAACTCTCTTTTCTTGTATGGAGGTCAAAGTATTTGAAAGGTGATGCTGACTTTACTGTGACTACTCCTAAAGGAAGTAAGAGTGAGTATATGAGTTTAACAGCGCAGTCTCAATCTGGGATTAACTATCAGTCTTTCACTTATGATGTATTAAACTACTATATGAAAGATCTATTTGAAGGCCTTTCTTTTACACCCTCTCTTAATCCAGAACGCTTTAGAAACCCTGGGCAATCAATATTTGGGGTTAGTATTACTGAGTCTGCTCGCTTTGAAGCTCGTAAGAAGCAAGGTATTCTCTATCGTCCTTTTCTTTCCTTAAGTTCAAGAAGAGAAGGTTGGTCTGGAACCACAAGAAAATTGAAAGAGTATGTTGCTAAAATTAATACTGAGTACGAGGCGAATCTCTTCAACCCAAGAGCGCTTGATGATACTTCGGCCCTTCGCCTCTTTGATATAAGTGTTAATATTAATATTTATGAAGAGGGCATTCAGAGATTAAAGTACCTCTCCCAAGGGGAAATTCAGCAAATCTCTAGGCGTTACAATAGTGATCGAAGAAGTAAGTGTCAGAGCCGAACTCGTCGTAGAAGAAGAATACGAACGGCGCGATCTTTGATCGAGTGCGGAAACCTCAATAACCTTGTGAATAAGAGCAACACTTGTAAGAGACAAGTCGATAACTCTAAGGCCCAATCAAAGTGCCTTTTAGAATTAGCCCAGATGATGAAAAAGGCACTTAAGTTTTCAGATTTCTCTAACTTGATAGGGCATGACAATATTTATGTCTTTGGTGTGATCAATGGTTTTCGTAAGAATTCTGAAATATTAAATGAGCCCATTAGGTCCAATACGCTAGGAAGAGTGAGGGGCCGTTATTGGAATGGGCCAATTGACCGTGTGAGAGAAGTCTTGGACTTTCAAAATGGCGAATTTAAGGGATTGTGGATTAGGGAGACATTATAATGAGAGGCCTTTTCAGTTTTAATTTTCTTCTAGGTTGCCTAATAAGCTCAAGCGCTTTTGCTTCCCAAAATCTAAATGACACTCTATTTGAAAAGCAGTGGGGTCTTTCTAACTTTGGTCAAACGATCTTAAGAAACTCAGGAGAGCTAACGAGACAGAGAATTAAAGGGACTGCTGGAGTTGATATTGATTGGGTTTCCATGAATGGTTTCTCAATACCTAAAGACCGTGAAGTAGTCGTAGCAATTTTAGACTCCGGCCTTGATATCAATCATCCTGATCTGGCCGGAAGAGTATTTGTAGATAAGAAAATGTGTCCAGAAGATGAGGATAACTCAAGTAAGCCATGCTCTGGAATTAATGTCTTAGAAAAGAATACTAATTTAACAGACGATACTGGTCATGGAACTCATATTGCTGGAATTATAGCCGCGATTAGAGGTAATCAATTGGGGGTGGCCGGTGTTAGTGATCCACGTATTAAAATTCTTCCTATAAAGGTTATAAGTAAGAAAACTAACGAGTTTGTTTATAATAAGAGAATAATCACTGATTACTTCGCTGATGGTATTCAATACGCTCTAGAAAGAGGAGCTGATGTCATCAATATGTCTATTGGTTGGCCCAAGTTAATAGAATCTCCAAAAATGAAGAAGGCCCTTCAAGTAGCAGCGAGTAAGAATATTGCGATTGTCGTAGCAGCGGGTAATAATAATAAGCAAATACCGACTTATCCTTGTACAAGCCCCAATGTTATTTGTGTGGGTGCCGTTGATAATAAAGGTAAGATTACAGAATTTTCAAACTTTGGCGGAAAAGTTGATATCCTGGCCCCTGGTGAGTTTATAGTTTCAACTTATCCTGTGAATGATGTTGAATCCCGTATTCTTAGAATTAAGGGTTACGAGACTAAGAAAGGCACAAGTCAGGCCGCTCCGTTTGTTGCGGCCATTGCAGCGTCATTAAAATTACAAAATCCCAAAATCACTCTAGATGAACTTAAGGCAAAACTCTACTCAGGGGCTCGAAGTACTTCTTCAAGTTCTGTTGATGGAAAATTTTCAAAGTATGGTCTTGTCAGTATGAAAAAGGCTTTGAGCTCTTCACCTAAAACATTTCTCATGCCGATTTTTAAAGATGTTTTAGATGTAAACTTCGATTATCAGTCAGGGAAATTTTCTTTCTTCGTTCCGATTAAGTCACTAGTAAAAGACGAAAAAGGTGTGAAGGTTCTCGTAAGCAGCGACCGAGGTGATATCTCATTAAAGGCCACCAAGGGCATTGTAAATCTTCAAAAAGGTAGAGAAGAGCGCGTCTCGATTGCGGGCAAGTTGAATGACCTCAATGGAGAACATCAAGTGAAGATTGATATTCGTCTTGAGGCCCAAGATGGCAGTGTCTTTCAAACAGGGACAACAGTGGTTTTTGCTCGTGACCTTAGTCGTGAAATGGGTGTTAATAAGAAAATTAAAGTCGAGTCTATTAATGGATTTGAAGCAAGTGAGCTCACTTATTTTCGTGGTACTCGAAAAGTAGTCAGAACTAAGAAAGTCGATAATAGTGAAGCTCTGTCAAAAGCACCGACTTACTTTGTTCAGACAAAGTCTCAGCAGAGCGACAAGAAAACGGTACTTGATTTCTTACGAAGAAAGAATTCTAAATGGCAAAAAGAAAGAATAGAGGTTGAAAAGCTAAATGAGGTTGTTGCTGTTTATGATGCCGATCTAAATGTTGACGGAGTTAAAGACCTTCTCATCGTTGGCGTCAATGCTGACCAAGATAAATTGACCTTTGACTATATCTTTGGAGGAAGAAGCAAGCGCACTAGAAGAATAGGCTTTCCTCTTCTTAGTTATAGAGGTTTTCCAATTAGCTATAAAGCGATGGGGAAATTTAGCTTCTATTCCATTAAGACAAACCAGGGAATACTTAAGGTTCCTTCTTACTTTGCGAACTTTACTCTACCTGAGCAAGACAATACTGATGATCTTCTTGATCAGGTTCCCGAGGACTTAAAGCTTCCTCATCTCTATTATTTAAATCCTGTTGTGAAAAACGGAAGTGAGGAGTTTGAGTTAAGAGTTGTCGATTCTTTCTCACTTATTGAAAGAGTTAGGGATCAGTTTAGAGTTGGTCCTTGGCAAATCCTCCTTATAGAAAAACCTTTTCCCCAAAGTCCAAGGGATCGACAAGAAGGGGTGATGAGAGGTTTTATTACTGCTGGAGAAGAGTTTTCTAGAAGGTACTTTCTCTATGAAGCAAAGTTTTCTGGAGTAAGCTTTAAAGAAGTCTTCTTTCCCAATCATCTCCTTGCTGGAAACTCTAGTCGTCCTATTTTAGCGCTAGAGGGTAACCAGGTTGGTCAAATAACAAGTACGGTAAACTTTGTGGCCCAGTTAAAAAGAGATGAAGTCCGCTCTTACTCATGGAGTCCTATTGATCAATCTTCGCATTCAATTGAAGTAAGCACGAGGAATTGGTCTGATCCAGTCTTTGATACGATTAGTACTTTTTCAGACTCTGCTGGCACAAATATTTTTGAAACCCGCTACTTTATCCAGGCCTTTGATAAGTATGGGCAGGGCCAGAGATTACGGATTAATCGGGAAAGTTCTTTTCCGGGTGTTAACTTTTCAGAAACCTTAAAGCCTATAGGGATAGAGTTCAATGGAAGAAACCTGCCAGGAGTCTTTATTAATAGTACTTTGATTTTTGGAAGTAGGCTCTACTCAATGGTTAAGGATGGGGGGAGTTTCACAAGACCTGCTAGTCTTAGTGTTGATTTTCCTAAGAACTGTATTCATCTTGACCCTGAGGTTATCGATGGGAAGTATCAATATATCCTTCTTTGCAAGAAAGACGAAAAGTTGGTTAATATTGTCAGTCTACCGGCCGCGTTGTAGTGGTGGTACGTAGTCTTACAGTCTTTAGAGAGCTAATTCTAAGTATCTGATTTTACATATTGCTAAAGGGTCGAACCAAGAGAAAAAAGAACTAGGCCAGTGGACCTAGTTTCCCTTTCAAAGATTGGTCATGATGACTCGTGGCGCTTCACTTCTCTATTCAAAGGTATTTGTCATTATTGGCCTAATCAGTTATATTACGCGCTTTGACATTTACTAAGCCCCGCTTACCGACATTGGGTCAGTAAGCCGTTTAGTCCAGGAGGTTTTTATGATTTATGAGTTAGCCCTTGTGGCGAAGCCCGAAGCTAATGACCAAGAGATTACAACTCTCAAAGCATTAGTTCATGAAGTTGTTAAAGCTCATGACGGTGAAGTTTTCATCGAAGATGAGTGGGGGAAGATGAATCTTGCCCAGCCAACAACAGAAGGTGTACCAAACGGTCACTTCGTTTATTTTATTTTTAAGGCCAACAATCTCAACAATGTTGAATTGATTCGTCGTCTTAAAATTTCAGAGACTCACTTACGCCATATGTTTATCGCTCTAGGTGAAGACGATGAGCGTGAAGCTGTAGTTAAAGCTTACAAAACTCCATTTTCTAAAACTTACAAAGGTTCTGTTACCGATAAAGAAGGTGACGACGATAATGACAATCCTAAGAAGTTTGCTCGTCGTAAGTCATGTTACTTTCGTTCAAACTCTATAACAGCTGATTGGAAAGATCCTGCGACATTTACTTGGTTAATTAATGAATTTGGTAAAATTTCGCCATCTCGTATTACTGGTGTAAGCTGTAAGCATCAGAGGTTTGCAACGACAGCAATTAAGCGTGCCCGCCAAATTGGTGTAGCAAGCTTTGTTTCTAATCGTATTGCTCAGGTTCGAGTTTAAAGAAACTAATCGGAAAAAATGAACGACGATAACCAAAATAAACATTTAGACGGTGAAAATCAGAAAAGCCAAAGTACTGATGAGGTGAAAAACTTCTTTCAGGATGGTTCGGCAAGGCATTTACCAGAGCTGAATAATTCAAAACTATTATTCTTAGGCTTTTTAGCCTTTTTATTTTCAAGTCTTGAACCCTTTGCTCTCTTTGCTTCTATTCCTTTTACCCTTTGTTTTCTTCTCTATGGTAAGACGAAAACAATTGTAATTGGAATACTGGGAACTGCTTTAGCCTTTGCTCTTGTTCAGGTGAAAGTTTATCAAGGCTCTGCTCTTGGAACTTTTCCCATGTCTCTTATTTATGGTTATTTAATTTCTAATATTGTTCGAAAAGAGATCCACCCTATCAAAGGGATTGTGGTCAATGGTCTTGGCATGTTTGCTGTTATTGTTACAGCGATCGCAGCTTTTCACTTTAGCGTTGAAGGTGGACTGCCAAAGGTACTAGATACCTATGTTGTAAAGGCATCAACGGTTTACTATGAACAATGGAAGAGTCGTCCAGAGATTCCTAAGGAACAACTCAACCAGTTCCAAGATATTATGAAAAATCCAAAGATAGTCGTTGATCCCATTATGAAATATGGATTTGGGGTCATTTTTATTGGAGTTTTTATTTCATTTTGGGTTGGAACTTTTGTTGCTCTTAAAATGGGACCTCTTTGGAGAACAATTCATGCTTATCCATTTCAGCTTAAGACTCTAACTTCTTTTAAGGTTCCTCACCAAATGGTTTGGCCTTTAATAGTCGCTCTTGTGATTACTGTTGGTCATCTCTATGGTCATCTTGGTTCATGGGCAGAAGTTGTTGGTTTTAATGCGTTATTGATCATGGGTGTGTTCTACTTTTTTCAAGGCTTTGGTATTCTTAGCGATTTACTAAATTACTGGCGGATTTTTGGCTTCTTCAGATCTATGTTAATTTTCTTTACTGTAGTGATGGGTTACCAAGTCTTAGCTTTACTGGGTGTCCTTGATACCTGGGTTGATTTTCGCCGCTTTCTTAACATTAAAAACAATGAAGGAGATACATTATGAAAGTTATCTTAACTGATAAAGTAGCTTCACTCGGTAATATCGGTGAAGTTGTGAATGTTTCTGCGGGATACGCAAGAAACTTTTTAATTCCAAACTCTAAAGCAGTACTTGCTGATGAGTCTAACAAAGCACAAATGGGCCATTACAATAAAATGTTGGCCAAGAAGATGGACGAGCAAAAAAGTAATGCTCAAGCTGTTGCTAAGAAGCTAAATGGAGTTAAGCTAGAGCTTATTAAAAAAGTAGGCTCTAACGGAAGACTCTTTGGAACAGTGACTACTGTTGAGCTTTCTAAGGAGCTTAAGGCCAAGGGAATTGAGGTTGAAAGAAGAATCTTAAGCGTTGATAACCCTATTAAGTCAGTTGGAACCTATACTGTTACAGCAAAGCTTTTTACTGATGTAGAAGCTCAGTTTACTGTAAAAGTAGACATGGATCCTAAGCAGGCGGAAGAGATCAAGGCAAAAGCTGAAGCTGCTGCTAAGAAGAAAAAGGCTAAAGCAGAAGCTGCTGAAGCTGGTGAGGGAGCTGAAGGCGAAAATGCTGAAGGTGAGGAAAATCAACCTCTTACTGATGAGCAGAAACTTGCTAAAGAAGCTGACGAATTGCTTAGAAGCTAATAAAATAATACCAGTAAATAGTGAAACGGCTTACCTTTTGGTAGGCCGTTTTTTATTGAGGAAGGAGAAAGTTATATGGATATGATGCCTAATTCAGCTGAAAGCTCAAAGTCAATGACAAGAGAACTTCCTCATGACCTTTTAGCAGAGCGCTCCCTTCTTGGCTGCTTAATCATAGATGGCCAATCATTTGATGAAATTTCTGATTTAAAAATTGATGCTGATGATTTCTATCATCCTAAGTATGGCTTTATTTATAGCGCCGTTAAAGAACTTGGAATGGATCATCAACCAGTTGATTATGTAACAGTAAGTTCTAAGCTTAATGAAGCCGGAAAACTTGAAGAAATTGGTGGGACTCAGGCCTTAACTGGCCTTATTGAAGATCAAGCATCTTCAGCAAATATTTATCACTATGCAAAGACAGTAAAAGATAAATCTTCCCTTAGAGAAATTGTTCGCACAGCGATGCGAGTAACAGAGCAGGGGTTAGGTTTTCAAGGAAAGGCTGAAGACTATATTCAAGAAGTCGAATCTGCCTTTTTTAAGCTCACTAATGATGCGAAATCAGGCAAGATGGAAAAACTTAATGATTGTCTAAGAGAGAATCTAAAAGAACTTGAAGATATGTCTCGAAATGCTGGAGAGATTCAAGGAGTAAGTTCAGGCTACCCCAAACTGGATAACCTTCTACTGGGAATGCAGCCAGGACAACTTATTGTTCTTGCCGCGCGACCGGCAATGGGAAAGACATCACTGGCCTTAAATATAGCCAATAATGTTTGCGACAATCACGCCCTACCTATTGCTATATTCTCGCTGGAAATGCTTGATAAAGAATTATCAATGCGTTTGTTAAGTTCTAAAGCAAAGGTAGACTCTAAGAGATTGAGAACGAAGAACTTTTTAGATACTGATCTTAGAAATATAGGTAATGCAGTGAAGGAACTTTCAAGTTATCCTATCTTTATTAATGACAGTGGTGAGACAACGATCTTAGATATTCAGTCTCAATGCCGAAAAATTCAAAGTGAGCATGGACTTGGTCTGGTCATTGTTGATTACCTCCAGCTAATGAACCCTCATAATAAGAATATTTCAAGAGAACAGCAGATTTCGGAAATGAGCCGAGGCCTCAAGACATTGGCCAAGGAGCTGGAGTGTCCTGTGATTGCCCTTTCACAGTTAAGTCGTGCGGTGGA
>CALHBL010000161.1 GCA_937930825.1 uncultured Bacteriovoracaceae bacterium | reverse complement strand
ACGCTACTGCAGAAGAATTGACTGAGTATAAATCTCTACTAATCAATAATGAATTGGCGTATCAGTATGGCCTAAGCACTGAGAGTAACTTAACAGAAACTCTCTACGACTCCCCCCTTATTAGCATCTTTACTGATCATCAGCCTGCCCATAGGCTTACGCAAAGAAAAGACAGCGATGCTCTACTGATAGGAGAAGTATCAGATGGCACAATTCATGAACTTCAGCTCAAGGGCCTAGAGCTAAATTCAAATATTCAAGAGTACTTCACCAGTGAACACTTACATGCTCTAGGCATCCCAACTTCAAGAGCATTAGAAGTTAGCATTAAGCAAGTTTCCAAAGTCCAAGTTTTCAAAGTCCAAACCTCCAAGATTCTCAAAACGGCCCCAAGCTTTCTAAGCTTGGGCCACTTTGAATGGGCTGTCAATACTGACCAGCTAGAAGTCAACGAATCCCTCTTTTCTTTGTTAGTCGAGAACTTCTATCCCCAATACCAAGGCATGGATAGAGTCATCGCCCTAGTCTTCAGTGAGATTTGCAAGAGCACAGCCAATATGCTCGCTCACTGGATGGCCTTTGGTTTTTGCTATCAAGAGATGCAAACTAAAGAGATGAGCTTACAGGGGATTACTCTGGGCCGCGGAGCCTTTATGGAGAATTTCAATCTCGATTTCAGCCCCAGTAATCATCAAGACGGCCACTGCTATCAGAATCAACCGCCAATGGCCCACCAAAATCTTAAAGTCCTCGCCAGCTGCTTTCAAAAACTAAGAGCAGCAAAGGGCCTAGACCTAAACTCAATGAGCAATCAATTCGTAAGCCAATTCAACACTCTTCACAGAAATTTGATGCTCAAGAAATTAGGTCTCACCGCAACGGGTATCCCCTCCCAAAGTGAAGATCAACTAAAGCTTATCCAAGCTTCAACTAAACTCCTTCATCTAGAAAGAATAGACTATACTTTTTTTTGGAGAAGCTTAAGCAAGTATTGCGGAGATCGAAAATCCTTTATAGAAAATTTAGAAAAAGAAGAATCCCAAAACTTTGATGATTTCTTTGATCTCTATGACCATCACTTGGCCTTACAAGGGAATGATCCTGAGCGGGCCCACAGAATGAATCAAATCAACCCCTACCTTGTACTCAAGAACCACTTGGCGCAGGATATAATTGAAGCTGCCAAAGAAGAGGATTACGATTTTTTAAAGGATACCTTCTCAGTTCTAACGAATCCATTTGAAGAAAATAGTAATTGGTCAAGCTATGTCAGACCAACATCACTTTAAAAAAAGAATATTAATAGTAGCTCTTAAATGGTTTTTTTATAGCAAGCTATTTCGATCAAATATACTTCCTTCCTCTCTAAGAGGATATGGTGATTCACAAAAACTAAAGATTAAAGAAACCAATCCTCGAAGGGATATAGAGTTTGCCGTTGACGGACTCCTTAATTTTACCAATTGGTGTTTCAAAGTAACGTTTCTCGTTGCTTAGGGCGAAGCCTTTTTTGGTCTTTTTAAAGCAGAGTAATTTTCCCATTACCCCCAAAGCGCAGAGCTGCTCTTTATACTTGAATGTACTGGAAATGAAGGGTTCAGGGAATTCATAGACATAGGTAATTTTTCCTGATGTTAGGTTAACCGTGATAATATCTCCAGTAGAGAGCGAAACAAAAGCTTCATTTTCTTTGGTCTTCGTAGTAAGTTCTGGAGCGTAGAAATTAAAACCTCTCAGTTCTACTTCTTTTAGGGTCTTCTTTTTTTCTAGGTCAATAATGTAGAAGACAGAAGGGGTATCCCACTTTGATTTAACCAGGTCTGCTTCATGGGCAAAACCAAAGAGCTTTGAACCAGAGAGCCCAAGTTCTGATTTGGCCGAATACTTTAGCTTCTGTGAGTGAGTAACAACACCACTTGCTTGATTAAGACAAACAACTCCTTTAAATTCGTAGACAGAAGAGATGCAAACAGAACCCTTATAAAAGATAGGATTACTATCTGAATGAATTTTACTTTCTTTTACCTTTGAAGCAATCCAATTCCACTTGCGCGTTTCTAAATTTAGAGAGCCAAAACCTCCAGGGCCCATACTGACAAAGAGGGCACCATCCTTAACCACAGGATTCCTTTCTATATGACCTGTCACCTCTTTCTTAAAGAGTAATTTCTTGGTTTTGAGATCCACAGCATAGATATTCGCTTTCTTATCTTCGTGGACCCCTTCTCCAAAGTAAGCAATTCCACTTTCTATCGTTAATCCTGAAACGGATGATTTTTCGGTCTGAAAAATCTTCTCTAGTTTCTTATCATTTTCTTCAAAGCGCAGAAGAAGACCTGTTGTTGCTAAGAAGTACAATGCTCCTTCATAGCTAAGCGGTGAAGAGACAGTGGGCCCAACATTGACTCGCCAACTTTTCTTTGTTTCTTTAGGTTCTTTAGGGGCAGCAAAAATAGTTAAGCAAAGCAGAAGAAGTAGAGGGATCGTCTTGTTCATGAAGCATCCTTGTCATAAAGCTATATAGTCATACCGTTTGAGTTTTCAAGTATTGAAAACTCAGCTAAAGACTTGAATTCCTTTTCAGTAGCGGTATATTCATCTATCATTAGTCTATGTGGTATTCGTTGAAGTTGCTAACTTCCGGCTGATAGACAATCC
>CALHBL010000160.1 GCA_937930825.1 uncultured Bacteriovoracaceae bacterium | reverse complement strand
CATCAAGTCTATTCTCAGATGCAGATTGGCCAAGAGAAGACTGGAATGATCACTATGAATCAAAGTTTAAAGCGTTTTGTTGATAGCGGAGCAATTGATACAGATACAGCAATGAGCTACTCATCAGTACCTGAAGAGCTTGCAAAGCAGTTAGGCATTAAGTCGAGATCATTATAAAGTAGGAAGTTATGGGTAATTGGCGTTTTGAAGCTATTAATAAAGAAGGAAAAAGAGAAGCCGGGACTATCCAGGCCACAAATGCTAAGGATGTCCGGCGTGTTTTAAGAGCGCGGGGTTTGCGGCCAAAAAGGGTTATGCCGCCATCTCTATTAGAGTTTGATATTGGTGAATGGATGGTTGCAAATGGGTATTCCTCACCTTTTGGTCCCAAAGAGCTGACTATGTTTACCAAGCAGTTAGCAATTATGGTAAGTGCTGGAGTTCCCATCATTCAATCCTTTGAGATCCTATTTAAGCAGGAGAAGCATCCTGTATTAAAAAGGGCCATTAAGAAAATTGGCGCAGATGTTGGAGAAGGGAGAACTATTGCTGAGGCGATGGTTGAGCAGAAAGGCTTTGATAAACTCTACTGCAACCTCATCAAAGCAGGTGAAGCTGGCGGTATCCTCGATACTATATTAAATAAACTTGCCATACATTTAGATAAGCAGGAAAAGATTAAGGCGCAGATAAAGTCAGCAATGACTTATCCATTGATAGTAACACTGATTGGATTTCTTGTTATTTGGGGAATGATGGTTTTTGTTGTGCCGCAGTTTGTGGGTATGCTTGCTGATACTGGCAAGGACATTCCTGCTATTACCCAGTTTGTAATAGACGTGTCTGATTTCTTGGGGAATTACTCTATTTATATCGTTCCGGCTTTAGTTGTAGGATTTACGCTCTTAAGGGCATATATCAAAACTCCAACTGGAAAAATTGTTTACGATAATCTATTCATGAAGGCACCTATATTTGGTGAAATCGTGATCAAAGGAAATCTAGCATCATTTTCAAGAACTCTTGCAACAATGCTAGGCTCTGGTGTGTCACTAGTTGATGCCTTAGATATCTGTATAGACACGATTGACAACGGAGTGATCAGTAAAGATCTTACTGGAGTGAAGAAGAAAGTTATTGAGGGAAAGACTCTGACTGAGCCACTTGAAAAAATTGAATACTTTCCTCCGATGGTCACTCAAATGGTTCGAGTAGGAGAGCAAACTGGTCAAGTAGATCAAATGCTTGAAAAAGTTTCTGATGTTTTTGAAGATGAAGTTAACTCTTTGATTACCTCGATGACAAAAATGATTGAGCCTATTATCATTGTAGTTCTTGGTGGGGCGATCGCCACGATTTTGGTCGCAATGTACCTTCCTATGTTTATGGCAGCGGGGTAAGGGAGTCATACAGGCGGAGTTTTCAAGCATTGAAAACTCACTAAAAGGCTTGTATGCCCGAGGGTTATTAAGGTTAGGCGTGCTACTTGAATTCCTTTCCAGTAGCGGTGTGAAAGCTTGTTTAGGTCTATTTTTCAAGAATAAGCAACAATAGTTGTCACCTTTCCTTTTAATCAGAAAGTTGGTGGAAATTTGAGTGGTCATAAGTGACTGTTTCTATAGAAAAAGAGTTTTGAAGGTAAATTTTTCTTCTAAATATACCGACATGTATTAATATATAAATAGAAAATATGTTTTTAAGTGATGACTGACTTCAAGCAAGTTTGGAAACATAGGATCTAGAAGAAGTGTTAAGTCTAAATCTTAATACTAACTATTAAAAAGAGGTTAGGCATCTCAAAGGTCTAGCCTTTTCAAGGAGAAGTGTATGAAATTTTTAAGAACATTAAAAGAGCAGGGTTTTACTCTCGTCGAGTTAATGGTGGTTGTAGCTATTATTGGGATTCTCTCTGCAGTAGCAATACCAAACTTTAAGCAGTATCAGGCAAAGACGAAAACTTCAGAAGCAAAGCTCCAGCTTTCTTCGCTTTACTCATCTGAATCAGCTTTACAGTCAGATTATGATGCATATGCGAGTTGCTTAAACTTTGCTGGATTTAGTCCCGGACCAGCGGCCTCTAAGAGGTATTACGCCGTTGGCTTTGGTACTGCTAATACAAAATCTAATGAAATAGTTTCTCAAAATGGTGGTACAGGATGTACTTCAGGTAACACTCGTTTCTTTTCTGCAACAAAGAAAGTTGCCAATCAAACGGCTACAACAGCTAATTTAACAGCTGGTCTTTCTACGACAAAAGTTCAAGATACAGGCGATACTTATCTCGCCGGTTCTATGGGCTTTATAGATCCTGCAAACATAACAAATGCTACAGCTGACAAATGGACAATTACTCAGGATAAAGTATTAGTGCATGTTAATAAAGGTTATTAAGAAGTTGTGATTGGCCTCTTCATTATTTTTGAAGAGGCTAAATTTTAAATTATTTTTATTCTGATATGTTAATTGATTAAGCTAGTAGTTAAAGGCTTTCTCTTGGGATAAACCCATCAACAATGTCATTCATCGAAATATTTTTTAGACCATTGATTCCTGAGAGAGCTAGCTTCTAAAGTACTGGTCCTAATTAATAATAATTAGTTATTTTTCATAGCTCTTTTCGTTTTAAATATTTTCCATTCTTTCTTTGCCTTCCAAAGATTACTTCTTGGGTTTAACAAGTAGTTAACACCATCAAAATCTTTTAGTGAACAATTTGAAGAGGGCTTTGAGTTTAGACATTTAAGGTCAAGCTCAGCTTTAATAGAATAGAGAAAAGTGTGGTACTTCTTTTTAAATACACTTCCTTCTTCGGACTGATTATAAAGTCGTAAAATAATATTGAATGCATCGGTCTTGTCGCCTTGAGTTGATTTCAACCTGGCTAAAAGCTCTGTTGCATAATTGACTTTATCTATATTTTCGCTAATTCCCTCAAGGGCCTTAATGCTTTTTTGCACCTTATCTAATTCGAAGAGATAGTGAAAAGCAGCGTTTAAACCAAGATAGTATTTCTCAGAATAGTAGTTTAGTCCTCTATCATAAATATACTCAGCGCCAAGGTCATCATCTTTAACAATGCTTAGGTATACGCCTCCATTTAGATAGGCTTGATAAAAATAGGGATCTAAGCTAGTAATTGTTTTAAGTCTGAGGAACATCCAGTTGTTAAATTCTTTACCCTTGTAATGATCGATATCACTTCTTAAAAGTGTCTCAGTCCATAGGAAGCTTGCGATAGCACGGTGCAGTCCCATGTCAAGAATTCTTAGAATTTGATCATCAATGTTAATAGTACTTTGTTGCATTTTGAGACTTAATTTAGGAAGTCGAGAGTTATTGTAGAGTATTTTAGTCGATACAAAGAGTGAGGCGATAAGTGCAAAATGATAGAAATATTTTTTCGTAGTTTTCATAAATTAGATTATACTAAAATTATAGAAGCATAAGTTATTTTTTTTAGGGTATCAAAATGATTCAATTCTCTAATGTTAACAAATCTTTTAGTGGAGATTTTTGGAAAGAAAAAAAGCAAGTTCTGAAGAACTTGTCTTTTGAGATAAATCCAGGTTCACTTTGTGGATTTCTCGGAGCAAATGGTGCAGGTAAGACTACTTCTATAAAGGGTTTGCTTGGATTTATTTCCTTTGACTCCGGAGATGTTAGATTTGATTCCAGTATGGGAAATGATATGAGAGCAATACGTTCAAATATCGGTTATTTTCCAGAAAGACCTTATTTCTATCCTGGAATGACTGGAAGAGCTTTTTCACGTTACCTTGGAAGCCTACAGGGCTTATCGGGTAATGATTTAGAAGGGCAAATCAAGAAATGGTCAAAACGGTTAAATATTGAATACGCCCTTGATCAAAAAATTAGAGGCTATTCTAAGGGAATGCTGCAAAGGCTTGGTTTTGTAACATGCTTAATTCACCGACCGAAATTAGTGATTTTAGATGAACCTTTATCTGGACTTGATCCACTAGGACGTAAAGAGTTTAAAGATATACTGCTTGAGCTTAACAACGATGGTGTCACAATATTCTTTAGTAGTCATATTATATCTGATGTTGAAGAAATCTCCGATTCATTAGTTGTAATTAAAGACGGTTCAACTTTTTTCTCTGGGTTTAAAAAGAACTTACTAAAGCAAGAAACAGCTAAAAGTGTTGGGATAATTTTTCAAGCTAGTCAGAATATAGACTTAGAAAACATACAAAAAATAGATGATGATTATTCTCGTATCAATATACCATTTGAATTAAAAGAAGAAGTTCTAGAAACTTTGTTGAGTAAAGGTGCAAAGATTGAAGACTTAAGAGTTGAGAGGCAAACTTTGGAGGAGATTATTTACAATTCGAGAGGAGTAACTAGTTGAAGAATCTAGTGTTAATAAGCAAACAAACCTTTCTGGAGATTTATCAAAGTAAAATTTTGATGAATGTATTATTTATAGCAATTGGGTTACTACTCGTTACAGCAGTGACAGCAGAATTTAGTTATGGTGTTGCTGATAAAGTGGCTTTAGACGTAGGACTTGGATTTCTGTCATTAAGCTTAGTAGGTATTTCGATTTTTATGGGAGCTTCTTTAATAAATAGTGAAATTGAAAATAGAACACTTTATATGATCATTAGTCGACCTGTCTCCCGCTCCTATTTCTTTATAGGTAAAATGTTGGGATTATCAGGAATTTTACTAGTAAATACAATTGGACTTTCTATTGTTGTTTTTGGATTATATGGATTCTTAGGAGGAGGGTACCATTATTTAATTCCTTGGTCTCTTTTGTTTATTTATTTGGAATCTCTAATTATACTCCTTTGTGTTACTTTCTTCTCGCTTATCTCAAATAGAGCACTAACGGTGCTCATAACGATAACTTTATTTATTACTGGACATGGGATTGAAGGAGTTAAGTCAACTAGCCTCTATGTTAATAGGGGAGTAGTAAAAGTATTTGTTGATATCTACTCTAAGTATTTATTGAATCTTGAAAAGCTAAATATTAAAAATTTTGTGTTGTATGATGGTTTACTTGAAAGCTCTTTCTTATATTCGACTTTAGCTTACTCTCTTGTTTGGATTGCCTTTTTTTTAATGAGTAGTTTGTTAGTTTTTAATAAAAAAGACTTTTCGTAATGATATATTTACAAATGTATTCGATGGTCTTTGGGCTTTGCTGTGGTAGCTTTCTGAATGCTTTAATTTATAGAATGCCTAGGCAAATTACTATTTTCTCTAGCCGCTCTAGGAGTCAATGCACTAAGTGTGGGAACCAGTTAAGATGGTTTGATAACATTCCTCTTTTTTCATATATCTTTTTGTTAGGGCGATGTCGCAATTGTAAATCCTTTATTTCTTTTCGTTATCCCCTGGTAGAATTAGTAATAGGCTGCTTTGCTTTTATTATAACACCCCATAATCTCTCACTAGAGAGACTGGGCCTTTACTTCTTTTATCTTTCCAGTTTTTCTTCTTTAGTAGCAATATTCTTAATAGATTTAGATTTCAAAATTATCCCCAATGAGTTGAACCTATATTTGGGGATGAACTTCCTTTTGCTGGTTGTTTTCAATAAGCCGTATACTCATTGGCTAGTGGGAGCAATGATAGGTTTTCTCTTTCCACTTGCTATTACTTATGGTTTTTATTTGCTTAAGGGGCAGGTCGGCCTTGGTGGAGGTGATATAAAACTCTATGGGGTTTTAGGATTATTTCTTGGGCCTGTAGGCATTATTCATAATATTTTTCTGAGCTGCTTTCTTGGGGCGATAGTTGGAGCATTACTTATTCTTTTTAAAGTTGTTAAGAGAAAAACGCCGATACCTTTTGGGCCGTTTATAGTCACTATTGCAGTTGTACAGCTTTACTTGCCTGATGTCTTCTCTCAGGTAATAAGTTATCTAATGCTCGGTTAATCATGATAAATGGTAGTAATTCCTTGAATTTAATAGGAATAGCTATGTATAATTGTCATTGACACTTTGCTGTTGATCTTGAGGTAAAAAGTTTGGATTTAAAGAAGGAACTTAAAAAGGTTTTTGGTTCACTATCTCTTGGTGGTGCTTCTCTTGTCGGAGTTGACATCGGCTTAAGTGCGGTAAAGATCGCTGCTCTCGAAGGTAAGCCCGGGTCTTATACTCTATCAAAGTTTTCGATGGTTTCTTTGCCTGAAGGGGCAATAATTGAAGATGAGATCCAAAAGCCAGAAGAAATTATAGGAACAATAGTAGAAGCAGCGAAAGACGCTGGCATTAATCCACTGGCTTGTATTCTTGGAGTTTCTGGTCCCAATACGGTGGCCAGAAAACTACAATTAGCAGGTGGTTCAGCTGAGGAAATTGAAGATCAAGTTATTTGGGAGGCAGAGCAGTACCTTCCTTTTGATATTGAAGAATCGACAGTCGACTATCACCTTGTTGGAGAAAATGAGGGGGGAGGTATTGATGTCCTCGTGGCCGCGGCTAAGAACGATACAATTACAAACTTTAAAGGGTTGATTGAAGAAGCTGGCGGAACTGTTAAAATCTGCGATCTCGGCTTAATTGCTGTGACTAACGTCTTTGAGTTGGTTGGAGGAGAGCAGACAGAGAGTTCAGATAATAGTTATCTTGTATTGGATATGGGCGCTCAAAAAACCTTTTTTATTATTTATAAGAATGGAATGATCATGTTTACCAAAGAGATTAATGTTGGTGGAGTTATGATTACTGAAGAAATCCAAAGACAAATGGGTGTCAACTACTATGAAGCTGAGGATTTAAAGATTACAGGTGATGAGGGCGGAAATTTACCAGAAGAAATACTAGAGATTATAGATGATGTAGTGGAGACATTCTTTTCTGAAATTAAGAAGGCCATTGACTTCTATGTTAGCTCTACCTCTGATGAATCACTTTGTCACTGTATGGTAACAGGCGGTAGTGCTCTTATTCCAGGGTTACTAGAAGGCTTAGAGGCGTTACTTGGTGTGGATGTAAGTGTTTTGAATCCATTTGATGCCATTTCGTACAAGCAGAAAAACTTTACTGAAGAGGAAATAAATCAGATTGCTTATCGAGGTGTTCAGGCCATAGGCTTGGCCATGAGGGGCATTTAGATATGATTGAAATTAACCTGCTGGAGAAAAAGAAGAGTTTCAAAGTTCCTGTTATTGCCGGAATT
>CALHBL010000159.1 GCA_937930825.1 uncultured Bacteriovoracaceae bacterium | reverse complement strand
GTGTCCAATAAAGTTGGTGCATTCACTTAGTTTTAAATATGTTTCGTGTACTGATAATTCTCCAACATGGTTAGAAATTCTAGGCATATATTTAGCCAGTATTGTAGAGCTTAGAATCTCACTTGATAACTCTACTTCATTGCTGGCCCCAAAAATATGGACTTCAAGCTCAGGGTTATCTTTGAGTACTTTATAGATGATCTCGCTCCACTTAGATGTCTTCCAGCGCTTCTTTGCGGAGCTGGCGAAAGGGTGGATTGCTAAAGATGGTTTAAATGGAGTATTTGATTTAGGTGTTAGTGAGGGGGGGAGCTCTTTGGCAGTAGATGAACGCGTTCCAAGTATATTCTTATAAATATCGACAAGATTAAATGGACAATAGGGGCCACTCATAATCATAGAATAAACAATTTGAGACCACTGATCTTTTACACTAACTTGGTTGAACTCATCTATATAAGTACCAAGCCTATGACTAGCGGGAATGAGCTTACTTAAGTAATTCGAGGTTTTACAGAATGAGAAGTTCATCAGAACATCAATATTTTGTAAATGAGGGGATTCTAGCCAGGTATTTATATTATCTAGATATTGAGCTAAGTTTTTAGTCTGGTTATTTTTAAGCTCCATCTTTGATAGCATCACTATATTATCAAAAACAGTGAGTAGGATTTCTTCAAGTGGTTTGGCAAACTCTTTACGTGCAATAAGAGTTAACTTAACTTCTGGAAAGCTTGATCTAAAATCACGACAAGCTTGAAACGTTTGAATGAGGTCGCCCATTCGAGTCAGTTGGATGATGCCAAAACTGTTACTCTGTTTCATTAGTATGATCCTTTAGTAGGCTTAACCCAAATAGAAACAGAATATCGTCTCTCTCAATTGACTGTCCAGAAGCTAGCTTTTCTTCAACACTCTTTACTTGTTCTATGATTTCTTCATTCATATTGAGTTACCTCTTTGGTTGTCTAAAGAATGAGTCCGGCGTTTTTTAGCGAAAATATCTTGAGCTATTTTTTCTACAGTACTATAGGTTGATATTGAATGTTGCAGGTTATCCTTTAGTTCATAGAGGAGACCCTCAACTTCCTTAAAGTTCTCTACCATCGAATTTGAGTTGAGTGACTCTATTTTTGCACGAAACATCATTGTTGGTATTGCGCTCAATCTATCCTCAAAGCACTTAGCAAGAAGTCTTTCAAGTGCTCCAATAAAAAGTGGAGCTTTTTGATTATTCTCTTGAGTTTGAATAAGTCCTCGCAAGGTACTGAGAAGTTCTTTTGTGATTTCAGATAAGGACTCTTTTTCTTCGTTAATAACTCGAGTTAACTCTGCTCGATCAAATCGACTTACAACAGCGGCGACATATTCCTCATCAACTGTTCGAGTTATAATATTTTGCACAATAGATCTACTTAATAGCCTTCTAATTTCAAAGTGGTTATCAAACGGGCCAGAGATAGGAAGAAGTGCGACTCCATCAGAGACCTGAAATGGTTTATAAACACAATGGAGTGATTTCTTATCTTCAAAATCAAACCCATCATTATTTAAGCCTAGCAAGAGGCGTGAGGTATGAAATATCAAATTGGGGTTTATATCATACTCATCATATTGGGCCGTTAGCGCAATTGAATTCTTGAATCGTCTCAAGTGCCCCGGTGCAGATATAATTGCACTTTGAGTATTGATAGTGCCCTGTTTGAAAAGGGGAGATTCTCCAAGCGAAATTTCAACACATGTCGTTTTTAGTATGTCGCAAAGATGCTTTACTGAAGTATCTGGTGTTATGAGAAGATCTATGCTTTTGAGAACACTTGGTAAAGCTATAAAGTCAGCTTCAACACTAACAAGCTTATTGTCAAAGTAGGAGTTCAAATCATTTGCCAGGTTTCTTTCTTCTTCGAAAGGGCCTATCAACAGTATCGGTATCATCTCTTTAGACTCTATGAGAAGAGAGATGGTTTTCTTTATAACGTCTAATGGGATATTTTTAGAGACGTCTCCAGAGAGAAGCTGGATACCTATAATGGATGTCATTGAAGTATCTTCACTTTTCATCTTACGTAATCTATTTAAGTTATTGAGAGCTGTTTGGTCATGAACCTTATTAGATTTGATTCCGCCAGGTTCGCCGGCCTTTAGCTTTGTTAGAAGATGAAAAGAATCATTAAAAGAGTAAGGAGTGTAAGGTGTGGATGTTATAATATCATTTATAATAACGGCAAAGTCTGATGAATGCTCAATGCTCTGACTGCTTGTGAAGCGTATACCCTCATGAGTGGAAGAAGTGTCCTCAGTTATGTAGCTAGTTAGATAAGCTGAAATCCTATCGTTTGAATAGTTAATAACTTGTTCAAATTTCTGTCCAAGGAGTCCGTTTAAGGAGCGATCCAATTGGTTAAAGGCTAGGCCATCAGAATAGATACTATTCTTATAAAAAGAGATAAGTTTTTTTCTATCAATTGTATGAATAGTTTTTATGCCACTTAAAATTTTTGCAGCAGCAAGACTTTCTTTATAACATAAGAGTGTGATTTCGGTACTAGGCTTACTTTTTTTGATAGAAGAGATAAGATGATTAGTTTGAAAAATATCACCAAACTTTTTTAAATTGATAATTAATGTTTTACTCATTGCAAAGTCCTATTTTTCTATAACGATTTCTGATAAAGCTAGTGTTAGAAAATCATGTTTTTGAAGAAAGTTTTTACCTTTAACTCTTTTAAAAAGTTCTTCGGTTGATTCTTCCTTGGGTGCAGAACTCAAGTAATTCGAGTATTGTTCCGACTCTATAAAGTAAAGTGATTCCGAAATAGTTGTTGGATAATGAAAGCTCATGAAGCTCTTATAGAAAGTTTCCTTTAATTGAAAAGAGGCCGGGTGAGGAAGGACGTGAGGCTTACAGCTCAAAAACTCTACAAGCTCCCTGTCCTTAAAGAACTCGATGACATCGTCGAATTGTACAACTTTTACTTTAGGGCTAAAAGTTGTTGGGCGCAGATCTTTCCATTTTAGATAAAGTTCTTTAGATGGCTCAATAACAAAAATTTGATAGTCATCCGAATAAATGGCCTTAAGACGAGCTTCCAATTTTAGGACATGATAGCCAAAGCCTAAGCCAAAGACGAGAATTTTTGATTCACTTTGTAAGCTTGATTCATTAGCGCTAATGAAACCATCTGCTTCTCTTTCAGGACTGTATATTGAGTGGAGGTGGATGCCATTAACTACTGGGACTGGTTGGTCAGTCTTTGACATTTTTATACTTACTTTGGATGAATTATTTTCATTCGATAGATTCATGTCCTAATTCCTTGGGCATTTTAAAATTTTAATTGAACTTAATTACCATTTTCCTTATTCCTTAAGGCATGTATGGCGTAGGAACCGAGTCATTCATTGACTGGTTATAACACGCCTATTCATTTCCTCATGAAAAGGGTGTTCTTGTCAATAAAGTGAAGTGGTCACCTATTGCCACTGGGGCCATAGTTACAAGCCTTGGGTCGACTTTTTGACTACTTGCGAACGTCGTTTAAGTTATATCCTCTAAAGGCTTGTTTAGACTTAAATAAGTTAGCAATTTCTCTAGTGGTTTCGTCTTTAGATTCGTTAAGCATTTCAATTATTTGATCATCCATATCTGCAATTTGATTGATCCAATTTTGGGTATCAAATGCCCAGCTTTTGATAATATTAATATTTTCAGGAGTAAGCTCTTCGTCAATAACCGAGTTAATTACTTTTTCGATTGCTTCTTGTTCAAAAGAAACAATGCTGAGAAGGCGTTCCCGATTACTTGTGAGTAGCTCAATTGCTGAAAAATTTTGCTCTTCAATAGTACTAATAATATCCAAGGTACATTTAGTCCCTTGGTCTAATCTATCAGTAAAATGTTGTAACTTTTCGACCAAACGATCAATCATAACTTAGTCCTTTCTATTTAGGGAGTAGGTTCACTCTTAATATCAGCTTTCTCTCTTCTCAATTGCTTGACTGCTTCAGTCCAGCCTTCATAGAGGATATTAAGAACCTTTAAACAGCCCTCTAAGGGCTCCTTGTCAATCTTCATATTAGCTTGGGTAGAGGAGAAGAGAAGGTAGTCATAGAGAGAAGAGAGCTCCTCAGCGACACTTCCACCAATTTCAAAGTCCAAGCTATTGTTCAGCTCAATGACAATGTCCTGTAGTTTACCGATATGCTCGCCTTTTTTAGCGATCTCTTTACTATCGATGGCCTCCATGGCCTTCTTACAATTTTTAATTGCTGCTTGATAAAGCATAAGAAGTATTTGCTCTTTACTTGCAGTATGAACAGATGTTTTCTTATAAGCGCCTAAGCCATAGCTCATCTTAGCCTCCTAATTTGATTATATTATCCCAGTTGCGTAACGGCATTGATAGGGGCGGCACCAAGTGCCGCTACTCCGGCACCTTGTGACTGAATTCTTGATATTGTTCCCTCAAGCCTTGCAAATTTATTTTTTAAATTCTTCTCTTTTTCTTTGATCATGCGATTGCGCTGATCTATCCGTCGATCGATTTGTTCCACCTTAGCATCTAAGCCTTTAGTCCTATTGGTAAGAATGCCGTTTGGAAATCGAATGGTAGTGTTCACAAAATCGCTAAGGTTATCGATGAAGCCTTTTGCCTTACCGCCGTCTGGCTTGAAGTAGCCTGTTAAGACTTCCGCGACTGAGGCGTAACCACCTGAAAGGGCTTTATCAAATTTGTCTTGATCGACTTTAAGCATACCATCCCTTTGGAATGCTATGCCCAAGTCTCCAATTCTTCTGTACCCTTTACTTGTTTGTACATCTTTAAAAACGATACTTCTCAAACGCCCTTCAATAGTTTGTAAGAGAATATCACCACCAAGGGTTTGAGATGTATCAGTACTTTCATCTATTGCATTTTGTTGTTTAATAAAGGCTAAAACAGAGTTAACTGAAGCAACAAAGTCACCAATTTTTCCTGATACAGCTTCTTTATCTTCACCAATCTTTATTGAAAATTCTTCTCCAGGTGTTGCTTTTTTTAAATCTATAGTAACTCCTGGAATAACATCTTTTACATTATTTTCAGGGACTTCTATTTCAAAGCCGTCAACTTTGATAATGGCATCCTTTGCGGGTCTTTCTTGTTCGAGGTAGAGGTCTTCTTCTCCATCCACAAAATAGAAGTAGGGAAAATCAACCTTTTTCTGATCTCCTGTTTCTGAGAAGCTAATCAGTAATCTCCATGGAGTGTCAGAGTCAGATCCATCATTGACAACGGTAGCATTCATTCCATTTTCAGGGTCTTTATTTATTAACTTAGAGATGCCATCAAGGCTGGCGCTTTCTGCGTCAACATAGAGTTCTTTAGAGTCACCGTCTGCAGTAAAGTATTGAATATATCCGACGCCGGTATAACTTTCAGCACGATCAGAAAAACCTGAAGACATAGCTGAAGACTTTTGAGCAAGGCTAACTACTTCAAATTGATAATTAGCTGGGTTTGCAATATTCTTGTCAACGCTTATGTCGACAGCATCGTTATTGGAATCAACTTTTAATTCTCTTAGTG
>CALHBL010000158.1 GCA_937930825.1 uncultured Bacteriovoracaceae bacterium | reverse complement strand
TAGGAAAATGAAGTTTAAATTTCAAAAGAAGATCCTTCCTTTAGTTAAAGTGACGGGGAGAAGTTTCTTAGTTGAGGGAGTCGCTGGACGAAATGTAGCGTCGGGTATCTCAACAGCAACATACTGTAAGAAGTTTAATTGTAAGAAATCTCAAAAGGTGATTATTAGGTTCAATTTGAAGGATTAGGTGGGGTTTATGGCTATTTATGAGTTAATTCAAGCATTAATTAAAGGACTAGTTGTATTTGCTACAGACTTTCTCCTACCGTTCATGATTATGACTTTTGTTTTAGGAACTGGACTCAAAATCATTATACATTTTACTGTTAAAAGAGAGTATTGGTTTAGTACTGAGTTTAATAAACGGGTTCATCGTTTTATAAATAAATCAGATCATAAGTTAGAAGATCAGTCCTTCTTTATTCTCATGAGAAAATTATTAGAGGTAACATTCTATGAGGTTTTTGAAATCAGAACAATTATGAAAAGGCGTAATCCTGATGCGATTATGTCAGTAATGGATAGAATATTCTTTATTCAACAAGGAGCTGCAAGATTAGTTAATGATACTTTGAGGCAGATTAGATTCTTAAAATATGAGAGAGAGAAGCCAAGACTTTTGGATATTACTAAAGATGTCTACGGTAGTAATCCTTGCTTTAACAAGCTTTTTGGAGTTATTCCTCTTGGTTCTATTAATGATTTTTTAAATGTTCTGCCAAGTTTATTCATTGTTGGTGGTATCTTTGGAACATTCTTAGGCATTATGAAGGCCCTGCCAGAGCTTGGAGCGATGAACTTAACAGATGCTGAAGCAAGTAAGCTAGTAATGGATACCTTTCTTCTTAAGATATCCTTTTCCATGTCTACATCTATTATTGGTATCGTGCTATCAGTTTCAATGACCACACTAAATACATTCCTAAATACAGAGAAGTTATATATTGCTGCTATAGAGAAGTTTGAAGGAAATATGAGCCTAATATGGGATATATGTGATCATAATGATCTTCCTGTAGAGTCTAAAGAGCTCGATGTTAGCAGGGATGCTATAGAGGTCCTGGGAGAGGATGGGATAGATCGCGAACTGAGATCTGGGCAACGTCTCTTTAAAAATGAAAAACCTGTTAGAGGTTGGTGGTTAGAAGGATCAAAAAATAAGAAAACAAAGGAAGAGATCTCTTCAACTCCATTGGTTGATTCAGGACGGGAGAGCTATAAAAATGATAGTGAGGATAAACCAAATGAAGAACCTAGTGACGCTGCTTAATTAAAAAAAGTGGGATATAAGACTGATGAATAATTTATTAAAAAAAGAAGTTGAATTAAGCAACAAGAAATTTGCTCTTGAAAAGGGGACCTATACTCTGGGCTCTTCGCCGAGTTGTAATATCGATATAAAGCCTGACTTCTTTGATAACAAGAGCGTTATAAAAATTATAGTAAATGCCAAAGGCAAGGTATTTGTAGAATGCCTTGAAGAAGAGTACCCAGCACAAATTGAAAGTATCGTAATCACTAATAACGGGGCGAAGAGTGAATTTAGCGCTGGTAAGACACTCTTGTTTATTGGTACTCCCTATGAGTTAGCTTACGTTAGTAGAGGAGAAGGAGGGAAGTCGTACTTCATTTTTAATGAACGACAAGACGTTTTTCATTCTAAGCTCCATGAATTTAAAGGTGGGAATATACCAATAGAAGGTCAAGAAGTTGTTTCGAAGCTTAGTGTTGTAAATAATGAGCCAGAGGCAACAAGTGAGTCTCTTGAAGAAGTCAGTAAGCAAGTATTAGGAAAGAAGTGTGAAAAGCTACAGTTAAGTAAAGAAGTAGAAGAGCTTAAAAGAGAAAGAAATGATAATGAAGAGTTTATTAGAAGTCACAGTAAAGATGTTGATGATAAAATTGCAGAGATTTTAGAACTTACTCAGAAGAGTAAAGATTTAGAAGTTTCATTTGAGGAGCTCGAAGCACGAGTAAATCTAACAAAAATTGATCTTGAAAACTTAGTTAATGAGAAGAAAATAATAGATGAAGACAATCGTTTACTTAGAATACAAAAAAATGATCTTCTCTTAAATAGTGAGAGATTTAAAAAGTCGATACTAGAGCTTAATGAAGAATTGAATACTAAAAATAGCCGCTTAGAGTCTGCAAGCTTAGAGGCTTCTGCAATTGAAGAGAAAATAGGTAATATTGAAGAGGGTCTATATGAAAAAGGAGTCGAGCTTTCAGAGTTAGAGCAGGTTCTTATTCAAAAACGAGATGGTACGGCCCGCTTAAGCTCTTTATTTGATGAAACCCGCATTAAAGTTGATAGGATATCTGAAGAGTTATGTGAAAAAGAGCAATTAAAAAAGTTACTCGATGATAAAGTTGCCCTAAGAGAAAGAGAGTTCCAGTCCTTAAAAATTGAAACTCAGAAAATGCGAGATAGCTTTAAATTCAAGCAAGAGAAGTATCAGTCAGAATTTCTCTCTAAGAAGCTTGTTCTAGATAATCGAATTTCTCTTTGTGAGGAAAAATTAAAGGATATTTCTGCCACCATAGAGGAGAGTGAATTATGTCTAACAAAGCTTAAGAGTGATCAAGTCACCTTGGGTGAAGATAATAGCCGCTTAGTTTCTGAGAATAGTCTGCTTGAGGTAGATATCAGCAATAGAGAGAAACTTTTAACGAGTCTTGAGGAAAGTGTTAAATTCATTCAGGGGGAAGTTAAGAGAAATTCATACTTACATGATGAAAAGAAGAAGTTTTTTAACCAAGAAGAGCGAGACTTAAAGCAAGGCCTTGAAAAACTAAGAATCGAAACTTTAAATGAGCTAAAGGAACAGAAGACTAACGCTGATAAGGAATGTAAGGAAATAGTGGCCAAGGCAAACAAAGAAGCCTCTGAGGCTAGAAAAAAGGTAGATCTCGAAGTAAAAGAAAAAGAAAGAAGGATTGATGAATATTCATTACGCAAAGAGAGTGAGATACGAATTTATAAAATAGAGATCGAGGAAAAATCTGAGCGTATTGAGAAAGCTGCTGAGCTTAGGCGAATTGATTCTGTAGCCATTTTAGATAATGCTCACAGCTTACTAAGTATTAAACGAGATGAAGCAGCAACAATTATTAAAAAAGCACAAGAAGAAGCTGCTTCAGTTTTGAAAGGTGCGCAAGGTGAAGCTTCTTCAGTTTTAAGAAATGCACAAGAAGAAGCTAGTTCAATTTTAAAAAGTGCCCAAGAGGACGCTGATGAGTTAGCTCAAGAGTCTCTTTTGAAAAGTAATCAAGTACAAGCTGAAAACGATGCTGTCACCCGGGCGTTTCAAGCTGAAATAAGTACAGAAAAATTAAAATTAAAAAGCTATATAAGTTTTAGAAAAGAAAAGAATAAGAATCATTTGAAAATCATAACAGAAGAACATAGGCTAAGGTTAGAGGGGTTAGAGGAAGCAGAAGTATTTAAGCTTGAGAAAGAGAAAAGAAAAGTTCTAAAGAAAATAATTTGCTTTAAACAAGAGGTAGAGTCACAACTTAGATTGAAAAAGCAAGAGCAAAGAAAAGAGTTGCGTGTGCTCAAAAAGCAAGAGCTTGAAGAGCTTGTAGGGGTAAAGAATAAACTTCAACATCAGGTACTCGATTTAAAGAGTGGTCACTCTACTCAGTTAGAAGAATTATTAGTTGAGCAAAAACTAAAATTTGAAAAGCTTCAAGAAAGTGAAATAAGAAAGAATGGAGAAATGCGCAGGTCTCATGAGTCAAGCCTTGCTATTGCTGTAGAAGGGAAAATTCGAGAGGTAGAGGAATGTAATATACGACGTGTCGATTCAGCTGCACAAGAGATCTACGATCTCTTTCTAGAATGTTTTTCAGATAAGCTTTCTGAAAGAGAAATATTAAAGAGTAAATTCGAAAATGTGATAAAAGACTCTCTTTCTAACCGTTTTAAAAGTGACGAAAGTGATGCACTTGGAGAAAGGCTATCTAAAGATAACAGAAAAGGATTTGAAGAATTGGCGAGCAGGCACGGGTTAAAGGCCAGCATCGTCTGCTTGCTCATCAGCTTTATTGTTGGGGATTTATTTGGTGTGAGGACTCGGTTTATATCCTCTACCGGAGGGCTTGTAAAAGAGCATGTAAAGAAAACAGATGAGATGAAGAATCAAGAATTAATTAATATTAACGGAGAACGTCTCTTTGACCCAAAGATGGACTATACCTATAAGGGTAGTTATACGGAAAATGTTCTTTATACTAAGAATTACTTTGAAAATTATCAAAATGAATCTTTTCAAAATGAATGGACTTTAAGTCTCTACGAATATGTTGTCGAAGAGCTTGAATTATCAGAAGAGTTTGCTGTTAATTTCATTTCGTCAGAAGGGACACTCATTACAGAACTCGTTGAAATGAGAAAAGGTATAGATGCCCGCTTTCTAAACCTCTCTGTAGATAAAATGAATAAGCGAGAAAAAGAATTTATTGATAAATTTCAAAAAGAGGCCGGAAGCAGTGAGAACTGGATGAAAATCAAAGAGTTCACAGAAATGCACTTTCAAAATAATAGGGCCTCCAAATAGAAGCACTTCTCATCACTATTTAAATAAATACAAATAAGCTTTTAAGCCCTCTTTTTCTAAGTCCTTCTTAGGTATAAAGCGAAGAGAGGCCGAATTGATACAAAAGCGAAGGCCGGTGGGTGCAGGCCCATCTTTGAAAACATGACCTAGGTGAGAGTCTGCTGATTTTGATCGTACTTCTGTTCTGGTGCTAAAGAGAGAGCGGTCAACTTTTTCAACTATATTTTTAGGATCGAGTGGTTTGGTGAAGGATGGCCAACCTGTACCTGACTTAAATTTATCTTTAGAGCTAAAGAGAGCTTCCCCTGAGAGGATGTCGACGTAGACTCCCTCTTCTTTATTATCCCAGTATTTATTCTTAAAAGGCCGCTCAGTTCCCTCTTCTTGGGTGACAGCGTACTGCTCTTTGGTAAGTATTTTCTTGAGCTGAGCTTTACTAGGTTTTGTATAAGTAGCTTCGTTATTGAAATTTAAACTCTTCCCTTTCCAGTGTTTATTGATAAATACATCTCTTCCTGATGCATTTCGGTAGTATTTGTATTTCAGCTTAGTGACTACAGATTTCTTATAATAGTCTTGATGGTAGTCTTCTGCAGGATAGAATTTTTCAAAATTTCTAATGGCGGTGACAATTCTGTCAAAGTACTTCTTATCTATTAGGTATTGCTTGGATTTAAGAGCAATATTTTTTTGAGTATCATCGTGATAGAAAATAGCTGATGTGTATTGGTGACCCTTGTCTACGAATTGACCTTTATCGTCTGAAGGATCAATATTCTTCCAAAAGACTTTTACTAATTCTGAGTAACTAATTTTTTGAGGATTGAAGAGAACCTGAATGCTTTCTATATGTTTAGTTTTGCCAGAGGATACTTGCTTGTAAGTAGGATTCTTTATTCTTCCACCACTATAGCCAGAAATAACAGAATGGACTCCGTCTAACTTCTCAAAAGGTGGCTCCATGCACCAAAAACAACCTCCCGCAAAGGTTGCCTCCTCTAGCGTCTCGGCAGAATAAGAAAGACTTGAAATGAAGAAGAGAGAGAAACTTATAAGTATTCTAATGGTCATATGAGCTGCCTTTAGTCGATTCAAAGGTTGTAGAGGCTACCTTAGTAATTACTCTACGTTATTTAAAAAATTAAAGATAGGAGCATCCAAGTTTTAAATAGTTATTTTGTATTAGACTTGATAAATTTTTAAAATAAGACATAGGAAAAGAAATGAAGAATAGAATATTAATTATTTTAGTAATTCTTTGCAGCTCAAGTATTGTTAACGCTTTTGACCATGGCCACCAAATATTCGACAAATTATTGAAGGAGTATGTTGTCTATGAAGGAGCTCAAAGCTTTGTTAAGTACAGTAAGCTAAAGAGTAAGCCAGAAGACTTAAAAACTTACTTAAAGAAAGTTTCAGGAGTAAGCAAAGAAGATTTTAAAAATTTCACGAAAGAGCAAAGACTTGCCTTCCTAATAAATGCCTACAATGCTTTTACATTGAAAGTTGTTATTGACCATTATCCTATTGAATCGATTAAGGATATTGGATCATTATTTACGAGCACATGGAAGAAAAAGTTCTTCACTATCTTTGGAGAAGAGTCTTACCTTGACCATATTGAGCATGACCTCATTAGAAAGAACTTTAATGAACCACGAATTCACTTTGCTGTTAATTGCGCATCGATAGGATGCCCTTCATTGCTTAATAGGGCCTTTGTAGCGGAGAAGTTAACTGGGCAGCTTGAGAGCGTAGCGAAGAGTTTCCTTACTAATCGATCTAAGAACAAATTTCAAAATGGTAAATTAGAAGTGAGTAAAATATTTAAGTGGTACGGAGAAGACTTTGTGAAAAAGTACGGCTCTGTTGAAAAATTTATAGCTCCCTACATGAGTGCAGATAAAGTTGTGCAAGCAAGAATAGCATCCAAGAAGTTTTCTCTCGATTGGACCGATTATAATTGGAATTTAAATAGCAAGTAATAGCAATTGATTTAGGTTTTCATACTGGGGAACTTAAATCACAAGAGAGTGCCATCTCTTAACCAATGGTAAGGACTTATAATGAAGAGAAGTACGTCTGAGGTCATCTTTCTAATTTTTTTCTTTCCCTTAGTAATAGGTTTCTACCTCATTTATAAATATCCTCTTTGGTTTGTTGATAAACCAGAAGATGTTGTTAAATACTTTTACTTCTTTGGAAAGAGCACAGGCTTTTGGTATTCAACCCTCTATACTGGGCTAGTTGTCTCAATATGTGGAAAAGTTCTCTTAAATGGATCTACACCCTATGGGAAGAATAAGAGAAAGAAGATTAGTCCCTATCAGAGTAAGAAATTTAAGAGTATTCTCTTTAGCCAATTGATCTTCTTCTATATTATTCCCTATATTTTACCGGCTCTAACAAAGGGGGGAAGCTTCTTTAATGATGCCTATGCTCCAGTGAATAAGAATGCTTATATCTATGTCTATAATGGATTTACTTCCATTGGGGGATTCCTCTATATTTTCGCCATTGTTCCGGTGGCGGTTTGGTTCTTAGGCAAGAGGTACTGTTCTTGGTTTTGTGCCTGCGGGAATTTGGCCGAAGCAATAGGCGTGACCAAGTGGGGTAATCAGTGGGTTCAGAAGTTAACTCCACGGAGTAAGACCTCTCAAAAGGCCGAGTCCCTGCAGTACCTCTTCCTGGCAGCTGCGGTTTGCTTTGGAGTTCTCATATTCCTCGATACGTGGAAGATCTTTGCGGCGGGTTCAATTTTAGAGTCTTGGAGAATGGCACAGGATCTTGTTGTGGATCTTCTCTTTGGCGCTCTCATTGGTGTCGGTGCTTATCCTCTCTTTGGTACGCGCATTTGGTGCCGCTTTGGCTGTCCTTTAGCTGGAGGAATGAGGCTATTTGGTAAATTCACAAAGTCTAGGTTTAAAGTTATTGCAAATGAAAGCTGCAAAGGATTGAACTTGTGTACCACTCAGTGCCCCATGGGGATTGATGTCGCCAGTTATGCCCATAAAGATAAGAAGCCAATTATGGGTTCATTTGGACTCAACGAGAGCCCATGCATTGGCTGTGGCGGGTGTATCGATATCTGTCCAGTTAAAGGCCTAGAATTCAAAAAAATATTAAGTGATGATTTGCAAATAGGGGCAATAGAGGCGCAAGTATGATACTCGAACAAATTCAGGGGTTACTCTATCTTATATCTGGTTTTTCTTTTTTCATAGTTATGAGCTTAGTCTTTCGGTTAGTCTCATTGAATAGAGGCGAAGGCAAGAGAGCTCAACTAAGAGAAGAAAATGATCTCTGGCCAGGTCTTGAAGAGCTTGAAATCCTAGATATCCTTCAAGAAACTTCTGATATAAAAACGTTTAGGCTTAAGAGAAAAAAGGAAAGAGAAATGCCCTCTTATAATCCAGGGCAATTTCTAAGCTTCCAAATTGGGGATGATAGTAAATTACTTCGCTCTTATTCTATCTCTAGCTCATGTGAAAATAGAAAGGTGATAGAGGTTTCTATAAAGAAAATTAAAGATGGTGTTGGCTCTGGGTGGTTTCATTCACTTAGTGTCGGAGATAATGTTCTTGCGCATTCTCCTGCGGGCCTATTCACTGATGGCCCACTTAACGATGAGCCTAGAGTATTTATTGCAGGTGGAATAGGTATAACTCCTTTTATGTCCATGATTATAAGTGCTCTTGATCGTGGCGAGAAACATGAGGTGGTATTATTCTATGGGGCAAGAGGGGCGTCAGATTTGGCCTTTCATGATACTCTTCTCATCTTAAGTAAGAGGTATGAGAATTTTCACTACTATCCTGTGCTTTCCGATGAAGAGGTGAGTACTTACTTACACGGAAGAATTACTCTTGATTTAATCAAGTCTAAAGTCTCAAGTATGAGTAAAAGCAAATTCTTCTTCTGTGGCCCACCACCGATGACTGATGGGCTTAGCAAAGATCTAAAGAATGATGGTATCGCTGCAAAAGATATACATAGTGAAAAGTTTATTTCACCTACAACAGTGTCTTTAAGTGATATCCCGGATAGGAACCTCGTTGTTCAGTATAATAAGAAGAAATATGACTATTCTGGAAAGAAGAATTTATTAGAGTTCTTTGAAGACCAAGATGTAGATATCCCCTTTGCTTGCCGATCAGGCGTTTGTGGTGCCTGTAAAGTGAAGTGTATCTCTGGTAAGGCCCTCAGCCTCTCTAACTCTGGGTTAAGTGAAGAAGAGCAAGAAAGTCATATTCTCACTTGTGTTTCATGGCCAGAAGAAGAGCTAGTCTTAGAGTAGGAACTTCCTTATTGAGAAATCAGAGAAAAAGTTATGAGTATTAGTAATGAAGGTGTCCACAG